>JBFMDG010000986.1:0-2113 GCA_040754135.1 Verrucomicrobiota bacterium | reverse complement strand
AAACCAATCCGGCTTATTATCTGCGGTTCTGCAAAAGCTACTCGCGCATGGGCGGCGCCATGCATTACGCGTGCAGCGATAATCTCACGTTTATCCATCAGCTCTTTCACGCCTTGAAACGCTCGTGAGCCCGACCCGCTTCCAAACGCTCGCGTCAAAATTCCCGGCGCTGCGCATCGCCATCGTGGGCGATTTTTGCCTCGATCGTTATCTGGAAATCGATCCGGCGCGGCAGGAAATCTCCATCGAAACCGGCCTGGCCGTGCACAATGTGGTGAACGTCCGCAGCCAACCCGGCGGCGCCGGAACCATTTTGAACAACCTCGCTGCACTCGGCATCGGCGAGATTTATGCCGTCGGATTTTGCGGTGAAGACGGCGAAGGATTTGAGTTGCGGCGCGCGTTACAAGCGCGGCGCGGGGTTCGTCTCGATTTCTTTTTTCAGGCGCCCGATCGCCGCACGTTCACCTACACCAAACCGCTCGTCATCGAATCCGGCAAAACGCCGGTGGAATTGAATCGGCTCGATTTCAAAAACTGGACGCCGACACCCCGCGATCTGAGCGACTTGCTCGAACGCGCGGTGGAAACCCTCGCCGAAAGAGTCGATGCCATCATTCTGCTCGATCAGGTGGATGTGGCGGAAACGGGTGTGGTCACAACTTCATTGCTCTCGATGCTGCGCGTGCTGGCCGCGGAAAGACCGGATTTCCTGATCACAGCCGATAGCCGGCGCGGATTGCAAAGTTATCCGCCGGTGACATTCAAAATGAATGGCGCGGAATTAGGACGGCTCTTTGGAACGGAAGCAACCTCGTTCGAAACGATCCGCAGCCAGGCCGCGGAACTGGCGCAACGCAACGGCCAGCGCGTTTTCATTACGCTCGCCGAGCGCGGCATCATCGGCGCTGCTCCAGACGGTCAGGTCGAGCAGGTGCCGGCTCTGCCGTTGCGCGGCGAGATTGATGTGGTGGGCGCCGGAGATGCGGTGACCGCCAACCTGACAGCGGCGTTGGCTGCCGGCGCGGATTTGCACGAAGCGCTCGTCATTGCCATGCACGCGGCTTCGATTGTTTTGCATCAACTCGGCACCACCGGCACGGCGAGTCCCGAGCAAATTTCGGATCTGCTGCAAGCTGGCGAAATCGCGTGAGCTCTGTGCCGGCGAAATGCAGCCGTTTTAGAGCGGAACAGAACGGAACTGAGATTCCAGGAAATCAGGTTGAACCGGGTCTAATCCTGGGGTAAGCACCTCTTCCATACGTAACATCATGCGCTTTCTAAATGCTCTCACCAGGTTGGTCGTATTGGTTTGTATCGGTTCCTTTTTCGCCCTGTCCGCCGCCGAAGCGGAGTGGCCGCAATGGCGCGGGCCCACTCGCAACGCTCGTTCGCCCGACCAAGGCCTGCTCAAAACCTGGCCCGCCGGCGGCCCGGCTCTGCTTTGGAAGACAAAAGGTCTGGGTCGCGGCTATTCGAGCGTGGCCGTGGCGCAGGGAAAGATTTTCACGATGGGCGACAGCACCGATGCCAGCTTCATTCACGCGCTGGCTGCGGAAGGCGGGAAAAAACTTTGGTCCGCCAAGGTTGGCAAGCCTGGCGGTGATTATCCCGGGACGCGTTCCACTCCGACGGTGGACGGCGCGCGCGTCTATGCGCTCGGGCAGTTTGGCGATTTGGTTTGTGTGGACACCGCCACCGGCGTGGAAAAATGGCGGAAACATCTCGAAAAAGATTTCGGCGGAAGAATGATGTCCGGCTGGGGTTATTCCGAATCGGTGCTCGTCGATGGCGACCAGGTTGTGTGCACGCCCGGCGGCTCACGTGGAACGGTCGTCGCGCTCGACAAAGAAACCGGCGCGCTCCGCTGGCAAAGCAAAGAATTGAAAGACAGCGCCGCTTACGCCTCGATCATCGCCGTCGAAATCGGCGGCGTGCGCCAATACATTCAACTCACCGACGCCAGTGTTTCGGGATTGGCCGCCAAGGATGGACGGTTGCTCTGGCGCGCGCCCCGGCGCGGATCTACCGCGGTGATTCCAACGCCGATTTATCACGATGGATTCGTCTATGTAACTTCGGGTTACGGCATCGGTTGCGATCTGTTTCAGAT
>JBFMDG010000985.1:0-2114 GCA_040754135.1 Verrucomicrobiota bacterium | reverse complement strand
GTCAAGATCGCAAAATCCTATCGCCAAATCCGCGGCAAATCGGTTCAATGTTTTCACGCCCGAAATGCATGAAATTTTCGCCGGTCAGTCTATGAAAAATTTTCTCTTCCTTCTTGTGGCCTGCCCCCTGGCGCTATCCGCCGCGGAATTCAAAATCGGTTCACACACCTTCACCCTGCCGGAAGGATTCGAAGTCGAACAAGTCGCCGGGCCGCCGCTCGTTAATCGACCGATCGAAGCCGATTTTGATGAATTGGGCCGGCTTTATGTGACCGATTCCTCCGGCTCGAATGACAAGCCCGAGAAGCAACTCCAGGACAAACCGCATCGCATCGTGCGGCTCGAAGACACCGATGGCGATGGGCGTTTTGATAAGAGCCAGGTGTTCGCCGATAAGATGATGTTTCCGGAAGGGTGCATGTGGTTTGATGGATCGCTTTACGTGGCTGCGCCGCCGAGCATTTGGAAATTGACCGACACCGATGGCGACGGAGTGGCGGACAAGCGAGAGGAATGGTTTCAGGGAAAAACGCTGACGGGTTGCGCCAATGACTTGCACGGTCCTTATCTCGGACCGGACGGCAGGATTTATTGGTGCAAAGGCGCGTTTGCCAAGCAGAGCTACACGTTGCCGAACGGGAAGACTTTCAACACGCGCGCGGCGCATATCTTTCGCGCGCGTCCGGATGGAACTGGGATCGAGCCGGTGCTCACGGGTGGCATGGACAATCCGGTGGGTGTGGCCTTCACGCCCACGGGCGAACGAATTCTTGGCGGCACGTTTTTTCAGCGTCCAGGCGGCGGCAAACGCGACGGCCTCATTCATGCCGTTTACGGCGGCGTTTACGGAAAGGATCACGACGTTGTTTACGAACACAAACTCACCGGTGATCTCATGCCCATCATGACTCATCACGGTCCTTCCGCGACGGCCAGCATCACGCGATATCGCGCGAACGTTTTTGGACCGGAACATCAGGACAACATTTTTGCCTGTCTCTTCAATCTGCACAAAATCACGCGGCACGTGCTCGAACCCGAGGGGGCGACCTACCGCACGATCGACAGCGACTTTTTGGTTTCCGACAACACCGATTTTCATCCAACCGATGTTTTCGAAGATGCGGATGGCAGCCTGCTTGTGATCGATACGGGCGGCTGGTACAAGCTTTGTTGCCCCACCTCGCAGCTCTACAAGCCGGATGTGCTCGGCGCCATTTATCGTGTTCGGAAAAAAGGAGCTCAAAAAATCGCCGACCCGCGCGGGTTGCAGATGAACTGGCGTGGAATGGAGGTGACGGATTTGGCCAGACTCCTCGGCGATCCCCGCCATACCGTGCGGGATCGTGCGATTCACACCCTGGCAAAACGCGGGATAACGTCGGTTCCGGAACTGATCCAAGTGTTGAAGAAATCAAAATCAGTTGAAGCCCGTCGCAACGCCGTCTGGGCATTGACGCGAATCCCTTCGGAAGCGGCTCGAGCCGGCGTTCGCCGCGCCCTGGATGATCCGGACGAGAGTGTCCGCCACTGCGCGCTGCATTCAATCAGCGCCTGGCGCGATGCGGTGTATTACGACACGCTCGTGGAAATTCTCGAGCAGGGTTCTCCGGCACTGAAACGGATCGCGGCGGAAGCAATTGGACGGATAGGCATCGTCCGAGGCAGGAAAGATCCAATCCACCATTTGTACAACGTTCCCCTAAATGACCGCGTGCTCGAACATTCGCAAATCTTCGCGTTAATCGAACTCGGCAGTACGCGGCTGGTGAATGTCTTTGCGCCTCCCGAAACACGTCCACCTCCCGCTTCTCCGCTTGAAAGGCGCTACGGCACTCCGGTCGGCCCCAGGGATACACTCCCCGCAGCCCACAAAAGAGCGATTCTGATTGCGGTCGATCAGATGGACCACAGCCGGTTGAACCCTGAACACGTCATTCCCATTTTGACGAACAAAGACGCCTCTCTCAAGCAGACCGCCTGGTGGGTGATCGGTCATCGCCCGCAATGGGGCGGCGCGCTGGCTGAATTCTTCAAAGACCGGCTCACCCAGCCTGAATTTTCTGAATCGGATGCGGCGGAAATGGAAAATCAACTGGCGCGTCTCGCCGGCG
>JBFMDG010000984.1:0-2116 GCA_040754135.1 Verrucomicrobiota bacterium | reverse complement strand
GGGAGCGAATAGGAGTTTGTTTGACCACCCGGCCAACGAATGTGCAGGCGCGCGGCGTTTGGAAGGCGCGTCACAATCTTCACAGCGCTGTCCTGCGACCAATAACCGGTTCCGGCCTGAATTTCCCGCAGCGGCCCCATTGCTTCGCTGGCTTGAAGGCGCACGCCCGCGCCAATGCCATGCGGGTTGCCGGGCCCGGCGTTTACGCGCACACGGAGCCCCGGCAACGCGTTTTGGTTTCGAAACAGTTTTGTCGCGGCGCCATTTTGTGCAAGGACCAGGTCGAGGCGTCCGTCGCCATCAAAATCGCTTGTGGCTGCGCCGCGTTGTTCGCCATAGATTTCCAATCCACTCAGGGCAGGCGTAATGGCTTCGAATTCGCCCCGTCCATTGCCACGCAAGAGCAACCCCAAACCGGCATCGTATCGCGGTGTCTCCGGTTGAACGCCAAAAAAGTTTTGCGAGAGAATCAAATCTTCGTGGCCGTCGCCATCGAAATCGCCGATGGCCATTCCGAATGCCGGAGCAAACTGTGCTTCGATCGGCAGCGGGCGCGCTTCGAATCGATCGCCGCGATTGAGAAAGAGGGTAGATTCAAGCCAGTTCACTTCGAGTTTTTGCGCTGGTTGCGCGGCGCCGAGAACATTTTGCACACTGGCCTGGGCGAAGGCTCGGAACGTGGGAAACTGCTCCCGCAAGTAAGGCAAGGCGCGTGTCAGGAAACTCAGACCCCGATGCGGCACACGCTTTTGCAGCCGCGCATCGTAATGCGTTTCCAGAATGTCGAAATTTCCGTCGCCATCGAAATCGCCCGAAAATACTTCGAGCGGCTGTTCACGATGGGCCTGGTAAGGGGAATTGCGGCCCCAATTGGATGCAACGATGTCGAGGCGTCCATCCTCGTTGAAATCGCCGGTGGCCACGCCATTCCACCAGCCTTGAAAAGCGGTGAGCCCGAGTTCCTGGGTAGTTTCGTTGAAGCGCCCGCTCGCATTGCGAAAGACACGTACTGCGCCCCATTCGCAAGCAAGAATCAGATCGGGCGCGCCATCGTTTTGCAGATCGGAAAAGAGCGCGCCGCCGACCAGTCCGAGTTGCTCGAAGATTGGGTTGTTATCAGCATCCAGCTCGAACTTCGCGCCGGTCCACCGATACAAGCGTGAGCTGGCGCGCATCGGATATTTTCCAGGAACACAACGGCCACCGACAAACAGATCGAGATCACCGTCGCCATCCACATCGGCCATGGCCATCGGTCCGGTGGCAAACTCGGCGCCGGCAAGCGTGTCGTCGATAGATTTGCGCGCGAGATCGAACTGGCGCACGCAACTGCCCAGGGCGAGGCCATCTTCGTAATTTGCAGAACCGGCGAGCAAAACCGTTTCACCGGGCTGCCGTCTCCAGCCGAGGACGGCGCCTTGATCCCGAGCCAGAGGTTGAGCCAGCGGATGTTCTGTCAGGCGATTGAATCCGTTCGTGCCGGCATTTCGGAACACGCCCATTTGCCCGCCTTTTCCCGTGCCGATCACCAGATCATCCCAACCGTCCTCATCCAAATCAAACCACGCCACGCCCGGCCCGAGCTGGCTGAGCTTATGGGGCAAGGTGGGTTGGCGCGCGAAGTCATCGAATGCAGTTTCATGATGCGAATGGTTGAGAAGCAGCGAAACATCCTCGAACACCGGCGCTGGCTTGACTGTTTTGCGATCGGTCCATTCCCGCTCCTCTCGAGAGTCCGGCTCAGCGATTTCGTAGAGGCGATTCCCAACAACGTTGGTCACTTGACTGATGCGACCGCTGCGCCAGAGGACTTCGATGCTGAGGGATTGCGGTTTATCACCCGCGGCAAATGCGCGCATCGCATCATCGCTCGAAAGGTATCGGCCGCCTGAAATGATCTCCTGCGTTTGCATAACGGGACCGCCGATCACTTTGATTTTTGCCCCGATGCCTCGAGTGTTTGGGGCGCGGCCTTTCAATCTGACGGCGACGCGCGGCGCAGCGGCGTTGTTCCGATAAACACAGGCGCGTTCATTGAGATTGTTTATCGCCACATCGAGATCGCCATCGTTATCCAAATCGGCCAGGCACATGCCGTGGGAGATGCTCGCGAAAT
>JBFMDG010000983.1:0-2118 GCA_040754135.1 Verrucomicrobiota bacterium | reverse complement strand
GCCAAAACAAAACAACAAACCGAAAGGCAAGTCCCCCCAATGAACGAAAAAGAACTCACCAATGAGGAATTGGAAAAAATCGCGGGTGGTGTGAGCGGCAGTTCCAGTTCGAAATCGGCCTCGTCCTCGACCACACTTCGGTTCAACTCCAGTTCCAGCAGGTAAGTTTTCCTGTTCCCGGTCGGCGGGTGTCGTCGCAAAATCGCCGCCCGGTTTCATAACAAAATACGCGCGTGAAAACGCGCGTATTTTTTTTGGATAAGCGTTTCGAGGCGTTCCTCCGTTTCAATTCATTGGCAGCGCGTGCCCAGCCTCATGCTGCGTCGCTTGAGTTTAAGGCGGGCACAGCTACTTTAAGGGCAGGAGTGTTTGACCCGAAAAGCATCGAACGCATAGGAAGTCGGGTCAAAACAGGGAGGGCTGTCCATGAGATTCAAAATCAACTCGCAACATCTGACTCGGTACCGCGATATCTCCCGTTTGCTGGTTAAATACGGACGATCCGACGTCATCCAGCACCTTGGCGTCGATGACGATTTGCTAACGGCCGATATCAGCCATGACGGGAAAGGACGTCCCGAAGAGCTGGCGGATGACCTCGAACGGATGGGGCCCACTTATGTCAAGCTGGGGCAGGTGCTTTCAAGCCGTCCTGATTTGGTTCCTTACGCGTATATCAAGGCGTTGTCCCGACTGCAGGATGCGGTGAAGCCGTTTCCCTTCGAGCAGGTCGAGCAGATCATTCAATCAGAGTTGGGCGCGCGCATTTCGAAAGCTTTTTCAGTCTTTGAACCCGAACCTTTGGCGGCGGCATCGCTTGGACAAGTACATCGAGCGGCCCTAAGGGATGGCCGGCCCGTGGTGGTCAAAGTGCAACGGCCGGATATCCGACCGCAAATTGCTGAAGATCTCGAAGTGTTGGAGGAGATCGCCGCCTTTTTGCAAAATCATACGCGACTGGGCCGGCGATATCAGTTCATGAAAGTTTTCGAGCAGTTCAAGAGAACGCTCATTCACGAGCTCGATTACCAACGAGAAGCCTCGAATCTGGCGACCATCGCCGAAAATCTGGCGGAGTTCCGGCGGATTCGAATTCCACGGCCCATCGACGATTACACGACGCGCAGCGTGCTGACCATGGAATATGTGGCCGGCCGAAAAATTACGAAGATTGGACCGCTGGCGCGCATGGAGATTCCGGGGCATGAACTGGCCGATGAACTATTCCGTGCTTACCTTAAGCAAGTGCTCGTGGATGGTTTGTTTCACGCCGATCCGCATCCCGGCAACGTTTTTCTCACCGACGACGGGCATTTGGCTTTGCTCGATCTGGGAATGGTCGGGCGCGTGTCGCCGGTCATGCAGGAGAAATTGATCAAACTGCTCATAACGATCAGCGAAGGACGCGGGGATGAATCCGCTGAAATTGTTTTTGATTTGAGCGAGACCAGGGATGGATTTGACGAGGCGGACTTCCGCGCGCGAGTGAACCTGCTCGTCGCCGAACAACAAAACATCACGCTGAAAGAAATCAATGTCGGCAAAGTGCTCATCGAAGTGACGCGGACAGCCGGCGAAACGGGATTATTTGTTCCGACCGAATTGACTTTGCTGGGCAAGACGCTTTTGCAGTTGGATGAAATCGGGCGTCAGCTCGATCCACAGTTCAATCCGAACGCGGCCATACGCCAGCACGTGGTGGAGATCGCCAACCGCCGATTGCGCAAAACTTTTACTTCCGGAAAAGTGCTGAGTTCCGTGCTCGAGTTAAAGGATTTTTTGGGCGCGCTTCCCGGACGCGTTGGGCGGATCATGGATTCGATTGCCAAGGCGGAGCTCGAGTTGAAGGTGAAAGCGACAGATATTCACCTGCTTTTGGAGGGATTTCAGAAAATCGCCAATCGCATCACGACCGGTTTGATTTTGGCGGCACTCATCATCGGAGCTTCCCTTTTAATGCAGGTGCAAACGGCCTTCCGAATTTTTGGTTATCCTGGCCTGGCCATTCTTTTTTTCCTGCTCGCCGCGGGCATGGGCTTTTGGCTGGTCGTCACGATTCTGCTTCAGGATTACAAGCGAAAGAAAAGCCGCACGAAATCCTCGCGCGGCTGACGCCTC
>JBFMDG010000982.1:0-2122 GCA_040754135.1 Verrucomicrobiota bacterium | reverse complement strand
CCAGCTTAGCCGGCCCGAAAATGCTCGCCTGTTTGATTGGGGTTTGCCTCACGGCCTCTCCTCCCGCAATCGCCGCGGATTCTCCTCTCGCCATCCTTGAAACACAATGCCTCGAATGCCACGGCGGCAAGACGGCCAAGTCCGGACTCAATCTCGCCACAAGGGAAGGATTGTTACGCGGCGGCGACAGCGGCAAGACGGCGGTCGTTCCCGGCCATGCCACCGCAAGTTTGCTCTATCGCAAAATCACGCACACCGACGAGCCTGGAATGCCTTATCGGCGAGACAAGCTTTCTCCGGCGGCGATTGCCACTCTTGCTGAATGGATCAACAAGGGCGCCGTTTATGATCGTTCCCTCGCCGTGCCGCAAAAGGCGGGGCTCTGGTCGTTGCAACCGCTGCGCAAACCGCTTGTGCCGCCGTTGAGAACCGTCGCGGAGCGGAATTGGGCGCGCAATTCCATCGACCATTTCGTCCTGGAAAAACTGCGCGAAAAAAAACTGAGGCCCAATCCACCGGCCGATAAACGAACCTTGTTGCGGCGCGTTAGTTTCGATCTCATCGGCCTCCCGCCCACTCCGGACGAGATGAATCAATTCCTGCGCGACAAATCCGCCGATGCCTATGAACGCGCGGTTGATCGGCTTCTGAACAGTCCGCGCCATGGCGAACGCTGGGCGCGGCATTGGATGGATGTGGTCCATTTCGCGGAGACACATGGCCATGATCAAGACCGCATCCGCACCAACGCCTGGCCTTATCGCGATTACCTCGTGCGCTCGTTCAATTCCGACAAACCGTACGCGCGTTTCATCGAGGAACAATTGGCAGGCGACATCCTGTTCCCGGACAGCCCGGAGGCCATCGTCGCCACTGGATTTATTGCCACCGGGCCTTGGGATGAAAGCTCGCTCCTCAACATCATGGAAGACACCGTGGACAAAAAAATCGCGCGCTACCTCGATCGCGACGACATGGTGACGACCGCCATGTCCACTTTCGTCAGCCTGACGGTCCACTGCGCGCGCTGTCACGATCACAAATTCGATCCCATCACGCAGGAGGATTATTACAGTTTGCAGGCGGTGTTTGCCGGAGTGGACAAGGCCGATCGTCCGTTTGACGTCGATCCGGAGGTGAATCTCATGCGGCAGCAATTGCTCAAGGCGCGAACGGCGCTGGATGTGCGCGATGAATCCGTGCTGGCGGAGTTGCGGTCCGAACGGGCGCAGGCGGAGGTGGCCTCCTGGGAAGCCGAACTGAATTCGCGTCCTTCGATCTGGACCGTGCTCGAGCCGGTACGCGTGAGTTCCAGCAACGGCACCGCGTTCATGGCACAGCCGGATGGTTCGCATCTCGCCACTGGATCCACCCCGGAACGTGACACCTACACCATCGTGGCCGAGACTCGATTGCAGCAAATCACCGCGGTCCGGCTGGAGGTGCTCACGGATGACACACTGCCGAAAAGAGGCCCGGGCCGTCAGGATAATGGCAATCTTCATTTATCGGAGTTCCGCGTCGAAGCTGCCTCGCTCGATGCCGGCGCCAACCAGCCGGTGCCACTGCAAAATCCGTCCGCCGATTTCAATCAACAGTCCTGGGCGATCGCACATGCCATCGACGGCAAGACAAACACCGCCTGGGGTATTTACCCGGAAGTCGGCAAACCACATTTTGCCGTGTTTGAAACGAAGGAGAACCTCGCATTCAAAAACGGCACGCGCCTGACCTTCACCCTCGACCAGTGGCACGGGCAGAGCCATTTGATCGGACGATTCCGATTGTCCATCACCACCGCGCCGCGGCCTGTGTCAGCGATGCCGCTGCCCGAAGCGATTTCGAAAGTGCTCGCCATCGAACCGGGCCAAAGATCCGATGAACAACGGAGGGAACTCGCCGCATTCGTCAAACGCCAGCAGATCGAACGCAAGTTGAAAGAGTTGCCCGCGCCACAATGGGTTTACGCCGCCGCCAATGATTTCACGCCCGACAATAATTTCACGCCCGCAAAAAAACCGCGCCCGGTCCACCTGCTCAAGCGTGGCGACATTCACCGGCCTGGCGACATGGCCCAGCCAGGCGCGCTGGCCTGCGTGAGCGATTTGCCAGCGCGATTTTC
>JBFMDG010000981.1:0-2131 GCA_040754135.1 Verrucomicrobiota bacterium | reverse complement strand
CTGGATATGATTTTCTCAGGTTTGCCGCCAATGGGGGTACGCAGGCACAGATTTCTGGTTTGGTCGATTGGCAACAATCGACTTGGAATTTGGGCGCTGGGCTGTTCATCCTGAATTGGAAGTATATCAAAGATGGGAGTGTTTCATCGGGAGCAGACGCAGGATGGCTCGACCAAATGACTTACACCATACCATCGTTTTATTTCACGAACTGGATTATGCAAGCGAACGGGGACTTTCAATTCAATCTGAACGGCACCAATGGTCAGCGCCTTTTTGTCGAATCCTCGGCTGATTTAGCAAGTTGGACCCCACTTCAAACGAACACATTGGGTTCATCCAATTATATTACAATCACGATTCCGAACGCGTTATCGAGTCCCTACAGGTTTTATCGAGCTCTACACCGAAATACGCCTTGATGAAGGTCCTCGGAACTGTCCCATTGAACATTGAGCCATTGAGCCAGTGAGCATTGGCGGCAGCAGCGGGGCTGAGTTCGTGCAGGTTGAACACTGCTCAGGTCGCGCATTTTCTCTCAATAGATTATTGATTGAATATTGAAGTGGAAACCAAGCAATCTGCTCGGGGAGGGTGAAGTGAATACGCGCTCAGGCTTGGGTCGCGCAGGTGGTGTGCTTCCTTACAGCTGTGTCGCTGTGCCTTTACGCTGACGTTTTATTCTCATGAGAATTTTCTTCGGTAATCGCGACCGCAAGTGCCTTTCAACTGATTCGTCCTCGCTGAACCACCAATCTCGTAAAATATGGCGCAATTTTGGTGGAAGCTTTCCACGTTTCCTTTCCGAAGCGCGAAGCGCCTCTCGGAAGAGCTGCTTCCTCAGCTTCGCGATTGCCTGCTTCGCCGTGGTGAGTTTTTGTCCCATTATTAATCTTTAAGAAGACACGTGCATTTTTAAATCTCTCGATGAAGAGTTGGTTCGACCCATTCAGCATGCTTCCGTGTTATCCTTCGGAGGGACCAGCGCACGGAGATGCGATCCGCAAGGTGAGGCCTGCCTCGGCTAGTCGACTCAAGCTTTCGAGAATTTCCTCGTAGGTGTCACCAAGGACCCAAGGAAATTGCACAACGAGGAAATCGACTTGGTCTGTTTCTGCTTTTGCGCAAAGTCTGAGAAAGCCGGCGAACTTCTGTTCATAGTCAGCTGGCGTGTGGCGTGTTCGATCGATCATGAACCGACACCTGCCTCCAACCTTTTAAATCTTTCGCTACGAGTCTGGAATTTGTAATGGGGGAGAACGGCACACGGCACTTCGACAGTAAGATTATTCAAGGATTGACCTGGTAGTCGTGTCATTTTTGATGGCGGTCAGAGATGTAGCGTAGGGGAAAAAGGGGATAAAAAGGCCTAAGCCTCCAGGAAGACGAGCATGGCGCCGCCATCCTCTCAGCCTGAATCGGCGGAACTCCGCTACAAGCACCAGTTCAGTCGACCGGTTCCCCCGAGGTTTGATGCCCCTCATTATTTCCGATCTTTTTTCGATTGAAAACACGTCAGCCATCCCGAAAACAATACAAGATTGTAAACATTGGCCAGATCTCCTGGCAGAATACGGGATTGAGCGACAGCTCCGAGGGCGCCACAATGCACCCCAGAACATGAGCGTTAACGATGGAAAAAGGTTTGCCGAATTTTTCTCGGGAATCGGCCTGATCGGCCTGGAAATGGCCGAATGGCGGGGTTGCCTTCGCGAACGACATCGACGAGGACAAATTGCGAATGTACCGCGACCATTTCGGGTCCTCCGCCGGGGAGTTGATCGTCGGAGACATCCACAAATTGGATCCTTCCGAGCTTCCCGCGGTCGATTTGGCCACGGCACCTTTTCCATGCAACGATCTCTCCCTTGCCGGCGCCCTGAAAGGTCTTGTCCGGGGCTCAATCGTCGGCTTTCTGGGAGTTCGTCGACGTGTTGAAAGGGTGGAAAAAGAGCAACGCGCTGCCAGCCCTTGTTCTGCTTGTGTTTGACGCAGGTTCCATGCGGGAATTTGTTCATAGAATTCTCCTTTCAGCTTCAGATGATCACTTTTTATTTGCGTCATTCTACTCGCATTTCTTTGAAGATCATCGAAAATCAATTAAGCAATCCGTTCATGTGGAATTCAGGAT
>JBFMDG010000980.1:0-2139 GCA_040754135.1 Verrucomicrobiota bacterium | reverse complement strand
GCGCGGGAAATCACCACGAACACGCCCTCGGCTGATGAAACGGTTGAAGGCGAACAAAACCTGACAGCCGGAATTCCGTCGGGTCGTGCCGCAGGCAATTCCAATTCCAACACGATTCGCATCTGGGGATTTATCGGAGCCCCGGGCGTGTCGCGCGCCACTCGAGAAGAACAGCATCTTTTTGTCAATCGTCGGCCGGTCGAGAATCGCGGATTGAATTTCGCGCTTCTCGAAGGGTACCACACGGCGCTCATGAAAGGCCGCTATCCGGTGTGCTGTTTATTTCTCGAGATTTCACCGGCCGAAGTGGACGTAAACATTCATCCGGCCAAACGCGAGGTGAAGTTTCATCATGAAAGCGCGGTGCGGCATTTTGTGGCTCAGGCGATTCGGAACACTCTTGAAAAATTTCATTCCGCCTCAGCTCCATCGGCGGCATCGCAAAAGCCCGCGTTTCAGCTCGAACCTGCAAAACCAGCACCGCCCTCCCCAAACCAGGCGGCATTTCCGTCGCTCTTTCGCGGCGCGTCGGCGCCCTCTCCATCACAGCACGCGCCGGTCATTCAGCGCCCGCCTTCGCCATGGAACGCTCCGCGTCCGATGCCAGCGCCGCCATTAGCCTCAACCTCGCCTTCTCCTTCGCCTTCACCGATGACGATTCCCGGAGCGATTTCCGGAAGTCCATCGGGCGCATCTTCGGCTTCGCCAACTCCATTGAGTGCGGCCACCGGCCGGCCGACCAGCGAGCCGGTTCCGTTGTTGCACGTTCCTTTGCGGCTCGTGGGAGTGATTGGCAAATTGTATGTCGTGCTCGAATCGGATCGCGGTCTGGTCTTGCTCGATCAACATGCCGCGCACGAGAGGATTTTGTTCGAGCAAATGTTGCGGCGCCTCGAAGAATCCGGCCAGGCGCCTTCCCAACGCCTGCTCCTGGCGGAGACCATCGAACTTTCACCCCGCGACGCGCAATTCCTGCGGGAACAGCTCGAAACCCTCGCGCGCCTCGGCGTAGGCCTGAGCGAATTCGGCGAACGCACTTTCCTCCTCGATTCACTTCCGCCGTTCGTCAAAGTTTCCGATGCCCGGCAGTTCGCGCTTGAACTGGTGGATGAACTTAAAGCGGGCGGCGATGGCCTCAATGCCTGTCGTCTCGGCGAACACACCGTGGCCAAAACCGTCTGCCGTCACGCCGTCAAAGCCAACGATCCGCTCTCCGGTCCTGAGCTGGAAAAATTAGTGGACGACCTGCGCCATTGCCGAATGCCCTATACCTGCCCGCATGGGCGGCCGACGCTGATCGAGATGAATTTTCGCGAGCTCGAAAAAAAATTCGGCCGCAGCCAGTGAGGACAAGAGCGCCTCAGGACCACGGTCAATTCCGGTTCGACACCGAAACGCAAGCTCCGTAGGCTCGTGTCATGCCGGACGAAGCCTCCACTTCACTCGCACCAGAATCGCCGGACGAATGGCCGTTGAAGTTTTTTCAGCATCTGGCCGGAGACCGGGGGGCATCGGCCTACACACAACGCAATTATCGGCAGGCGCTGCTCGAGTTTGCGCGCTGGCACGTTGAAGATCGGAAGTGCCCGCCGGATTGGAAGAAGCTCGAGCGCGACGATTTTCGAGCTTATCTCCGTTTTCTGGGCCGGCAGCACCTTGGCCGCGCCGCCATTCAACTTCGCTTTTCGGCTTTGCGATCTTTTTACCGATTCCTCATCCGGCGCGGCGCGGTGGAATCGATGCCGATCAAGAACCTGGCATTGCCTCGATTGGAGAAGCGGCTCCCGAAATTTCTGACTCCGCAACAAATGCTGGATTTGCTGCGGGCGCCTTTGACCGAGTTGTCGGTGTTGAAGGAGCGTTCGGATCAACCGGTGGCGGCGCATCCGTTCCTGCGGGACGTGGCCATTCTGGAAACGATTTACTCGTGCGGCTTGCGCATCAGCGAGCTTTGCGGCTTGCAGGCGGACGATATTTTTTGGGAAGAGCAGCAGGTGCGCGTGCGTGGCAAAGGCAAGAAGGAGCGCATTGTTCCAATTGGCGGCCCGGCATTGCAGGCGATCGAACTTTACTGGAATGAGTTGGCCAGCCGCCCGTCGGGATCAGCGCCGGTTTTTCTGGCCAATCCTGATCGATCGC
>JBFMDG010000979.1:0-2145 GCA_040754135.1 Verrucomicrobiota bacterium | reverse complement strand
GCTGTAGTGGACGTAAAGCCCGACGCGCTCGGATTGTCGCAAGCTGTAATCGAGATAACTGGCCACCTGCGAGCCCGAGTAATTCTGAAACAACTCCGAATAGGCCCATTGCATGCCACCCTCGGTGAGCAGATTCTCGGTCGCTTCCCAAGAGCCGCCCAGGCCTTCAAGCAAAAATATGGTCTCAGGAAACTCCTCACGCACTCGCGCCGTGATATACCGCCACGCCTGCATCGGCACTTTATAACCGGCGTCGCACCGGAAACCATCCACACCGCGGCGGCACCAGGTCAAAAACACTTCCGCCAGATACGCCCAGGAATCGGAGTTGCGATGATCGAGTTCCACCAAATCTTCCCAGGTGACTCCCCAGGCGCCCGGACTGATAAATTGCCCATGCCCATCCGCGCTGCGCACGAACCATTCGGGATGATTTTCCTGCAAAGTTGATCCCCAACCCGTGTGATTCATCACGATATCGAGAAAGACACGGCCACCCTTGAGATGCGTTTCGTAAGTCAACTCTCGAAACTGGTCAATGCCGGTGGTGCGTCGATCAAATTCCACCAGAGCGGGATCAATCGCCGTCAAGTCTTGAGCCGCGTAAGGACTGCCAAATCGGCCGAAGCGGGCGTAGGTGGTTGGCGTGGGATTCACCGGCAAGAGGTGGAGCACACGACAACCGAGTGCATCGATGATGTGCGGCAGATGCGCCTTCAAATCGCGCAGTTTTCCCGAAGGAGGAATGACCGTATAGCCAACCTTATCGAGCTTCTTCAGCTGTGCTTCGAGTGGTTCATTTGTGGTCGTCCGCGCCGGCATGGTCCCGCCGAACATGCGAACGAATGCGCAGTAAATCGTGTTGGCTGTGCGGTAACGATCGGGATGCACACACACATCGACGTTCGCGCCATGAGGCCAATGCTGGCGGCCATTGCCATCGACCACGTAAGCTTTCGCGCTGAAGAAACCGACTTCCGGTAAGGCAACATCAACGTGACCGATGCCATCGTGAATGGGGAATGGCACGTCACGCCACGAGGTGCCTTCAACAAATCGTTCGCCCGAGTAAGCGGAAATATATTCGCGAATGAGGGCCTCGCCGCGCCCCAGATTAGTGCGCAACAAAGCGCGCCAACCCTGCGGAATGCGAACCCCGTCTGCACCTCGAATCTCAAACCGGACGGTATCACCGACGAATCGCAACAGGCGTTCGCCGGGTCCTGGAGTCATTTCGGGCCGAAACATATCTGCCAATGCATCAAGAGTTAGGATCCGCGTCCGATTGCAATATGCTACCGCGCCGGGAAATTCAATCCTTTCAGAGACACAACCAATGAGATGTGATTCGATCGCTTCCACCAAATCCCCCGTTTCCGTCACACCAAGTCGGCGCCAATGCATTTGGTCTGCGCCGGCAAATGAAGTCGCGATGGCGAATTGCCCGCGGCACAAAAGACGCGTAAATCCAAAGCGGCGCGCTCGATGGTGGAGCGGCGGAGCGGCGGAGCGGCATTGACGCCACTCAGGCTTGCCATTAGCCTGTATCGTCCACTCAAGCAGAAGGCTTATTATGAAAATATTCGCCGCCGTTTGCGCTCTCCTTTGCAGCATCACCGTTCTGATCTGTGCCGGTCCCGCAGGTGCGGACAAAGAGGAAAAATCTTTGAAGCCCCCCGCCAAAACGTCGCCGGCTGCCAAAGCAAAAAATGACGGACGCGATCTTCCGGTGATTGCGCACATCGAAAAGCGCGATCGATGGATCACGGTGAAATCGGGTGCGAACGGTCCTGTGTATTACGTGCAAACGAAATCGGGTGAAGTGCTGGTGCGGAACCTCTCGGAAGATCAATTAAAAGCGCAAAACCCGGAATTGCTGAAGTTCATCAAAACAGCCATCGCCCAACCCAAGGAAAAGGGCAGCGCCTATCTGGACTCGAGGACGAGTCGGTGAAGCATTTAATCAGACCTTGGGCAACAGAGATCGCGGACCGTACGTTACCCCAAAGTCTGGTCAGCTTTTTCGAGCGGAGATTTCCAGCATCCGCTCGATGGGCAGGCGGGCTCGCTCCAGGATTTCCTGCGGGAGTTCGATCCTCGGATCGAGATTGATCATGCAATCGTAGAGCTTTTCGAGCGTGTTCA
>JBFMDG010000978.1:0-2146 GCA_040754135.1 Verrucomicrobiota bacterium | reverse complement strand
GGTAATAATACTCGGTGTAGTAATAGCTCGGATTGTCCGGAAGAAGTCCGTTCACAATCAGCCCGATCACCGGCAGTTCGCGCTGATGCAGCGCGGCCAGAGCGTTGCGGGCGACGCTGATTGGCGTTTGCCCGGCGCGCACGACGAACAGCAATCCGTCCGCGCCATTGGCCAGGGCGAATGCGTCGTCAAGGGCCGTGACCGGCGGGCAGTCGATGATAATCCAGTCATAGGCCTGGCGCGCTTCCTGTAAAAAAGTTGGGAGCGCGGAACCCATCAGCAAATCGCCTGGTTTCGAAGGCAACATCCCCGTGGTGATCAACTGCAAATGCCGCAAGGCGCTGGCTTTCACCACCTGATGCCAGGGCAACTTGCCTTCGAGAATGTCCGACAAGCCATTTTGCCGCGAGTGATCGAAGCAAATATGCAGGTTGCCGCGGCGCATATCGCCGTCGAGCAGCAAAACCCTCTGGCCGGCTTCGGCGAGCACAGCGCAGAAGTTGGCCGTAAAAGTCGTTTTGCCATCGCCGGGAATCGCGCTGCTGACCACCAGGACTTTGGTTTCACGCGAGGCGGGCGGGAGCATGAGAGCGGACCGGACATGGCGCAGCGATTCGGCAAACAAACTGTTCGGCTGATCGAGCGCGACGAGCTGCGGCCTTCCCACGCGCCCGCGTTGCGGAACGTTCGGGATTTGGCCGATGACCGGCTCTTGCAGACCGGCTTCGATCTCCTCGCTGGTTTCGAGGCGGTCATCCATGCGAAAACAAAAATAAATCAGCCCGAGGCCGGCGCCTAAACCGATCACGACCCCCAGCAGAATCATTTTTAAACGGTGCGGCCCCACAGGCACCGATTGCCCGACCCCTTCGTCGAGAATTCTGAACTGCCCTTCATCGCTCGTCGAGAGGTCGAAAGCTTGAATGGTTTTGCGAAGGTGGCTGAGGTTTTCCTGGAGAAAGCTCTCCTCCTGCTTGAGCCGTTCAAATTCGTTTTGAATCGAGCGGGACTGAATGACAGAGCGACGGTGCTTTTCGATGAGCGGTTCATAGCTCGATTCCGATTTCCGGTACGACTCGATCAATGCGGTGCGTTTTTCCTCCATCAGCTCGAGTTGATCCTGAATTTTCTGGTCGATGTCCGCCAGGTCGGCTTCGAGTTTTCGCATGGCCGGATGCTCGGGCCGCAACGTCTTTTCCCAAATGGCCCGACGCGCTTCCCGATCTTTGCGTTGCAGTTTTAATTCCGTGTAGGCGGTATCGCGAAATTTCGCCAGCGGATCTGGATCGGAGTCGTGGAACCCTTCCTTGTTTCGATCGTAGCGGCTGGAATCGAGAGTGGAAACCGGATCGAGCCTTCCGCGCGCGAGATCTTCGTTGCTGGCATTTTCGAGCAACTGTCTTTGCGTGATGATGCGCGTCTGTTCGGCCAGGAGTTGATCGAGCAACTGCTGGGCGGCATCCCCGGTTTCCTTGGCGCTGCCGATGCGATTTTTCTCGAGGAACTCTTTAATCTGCCAGCGGACATGATGCAGTTTTTTTTCGAATTGCGCGGCTTCCTCCTGAGTGGCCACGGCGGTTTGCGAGATATCGAGCGCGCGCTGTTCGTTTTTGAACGTGATGAATTCGCGCGCCCAGGTCCGGGCATAGAGCCGCGCGATTTCCAAATCCGTGCTTTCGACGATGATTTGGAAGGACGTGCCGCGCCCGCGCCGCGCGACTGCGGTGGTCACCAGGCGCGGCCCGGCATTGGCCATCGGTTCGCGCATGCGTGTTTGCACGCGGGTGAGCACCGCTGCCGATTGCATGATGCGCAGTTGGTTGTCATAAAAGCTGTCCAGGACCTCGAGGTACTCCGGTTTGGCGCTGTAGATATTGAGAATCTTCGGGCGGATATCGAGTTCGGAACTTGCCTGAAACACATCGGGCAAACGGTAAGCATAAAGCGCGGCGCCAACCCCTCCAATGGCTGTTCCCAGGAAAAGTACGAACCAATACCGCGCCATCCGCCGCGCGTGCAGGCGCACCAGGAACATCACTCGGGCATTTTGCCAGGCCGGACCGGTCTTCGACTTGAAAGCAGTGTTTGATGGATTTTTCATGGCGATTAAAGGAGGAATTTGCGAACGGGAATTTCGATGCGGTCA
>JBFMDG010000977.1:0-2146 GCA_040754135.1 Verrucomicrobiota bacterium | reverse complement strand
ATCGCACATTGGAACATTTATCGCTTCGGACAAGCGCGCACAGGGAGGAGATGACTCGCCTGTTTACAATCCCAATCTCTCCAAGCACCACGGTGGCCGCTTGCCGCAGATGCCAGTCCTTTTCCGCTAGACCCTAATCAAGCGAAGGTTTGATAGAAAAATCAGTCGATCGGCGGCGTTCATCGGGAGCGCACCGCCGTCCTCCCGATCCGACCGGTCGGTTTTCTTCAAATGAGTTTTTCTTTGCTTCATGCTTGTTGTGTTTTCTTTTGGTGAGGCGTTAATGGGTACCGGAGCATCCAGACCCCGGCTTCATCTTAGTTGATCGTCAATGTCGCAATGGGTATGTCATCGACTCGGTGAGTCGAAAGAAGACGTCGGTCCAAGCATTCCAGCCCAGGAGACGGTAGATGATTCGGCGACCGGTGCGCACGATTTGGGCTGGTATGTTGATCAGCGCCTGCCGAAACGTGCTGAAGTCCATGCGCAACAACGTTTGCTTCTCGCGCTCGTGCTTTTCGCTCCAGTGAGGGTTGACCGGCACCAGTAACGCAGCCCAGGCCTTCAGACTCCAGGCCAACGCGGTGATCACCATGTAGGCCCAGTTGCTTTCCAAGTTATCGAGCGGCGCGCTCAGTGCGTGGACGCCGTTCTTGTGCTGTTCAATCACGTTCTCCTGGTTGCAACGGCCATTGGCTTTGAACACGATTTCCGCAGGAGTCTTTTCCGTGCCATTCGTGATGTAAAAGAAACAGGTGGACTTGTCGAACAACTTCTGTTGTCCACGTGTCACCTCCAAGTGCTTCTTGACCACAATCACGCGGTAGCTCTTTGCGCATTTGACGGGCTGGTATTCAAATTCGGCGACGTATTCAGCCACGAGCCGAATGTTCTCGAACTCGCGCTCCTCGACAATTCGCTCCTTCACGTTTTCGGGACGCCCACGAGGCTCCGTCTTGACTTCATATCTCGCCGGACGCCGCAGGCGTTTCCAAGCACTTTGCGGCAGGTTTTCCGCCAGCGCGTATAAGTTTGCCATCGCATCGATGCCAAAGATGAAGTGGACGCCCGCGGCGTCCCAGCGATCCAAATGCTGCGTTTGTGAGAAATCCGTGTCGCCTCGCAACAGGATCTTCCGGAAACCGGCCTTTCGGCAGACGTCGATCGACTGGTCGAAATAGAAGTCGGCATTCTCGTGGCTGGGACGGTTGCCGCTGCGGTTCGCCAGAAACAATGTTTCGCCCGTGTTCGCCAGCGAAATCACCAGCGGATGGTAACCCCACTTTCCTTCGTGATTGATATCGATTCCTTGTTTGCACTCGCCTGTCGTTTCCACCATCGATCCGTCGGCGTCCAGAATCGCTTCCTCCAGGAAGGATGCTGGCTGCTGTTGCCAAACGCGCACCCGCATCTCATTGAATATTTGCTGCAGGATATGAATCCTCAATGGATCCAAGCGCCGACAGAAATCGCCGGCCGTCGTGGGATCGGGAATCCGGCGGGCTCCCAAGGCGTCCAAGTACGCTTCGTCGTTGCGCCGCAATTCCAAGTGTTCGATACACGTTCCGCCAGCTAACACGTTGTAGGCCATATTGAGGATATGGTCCGATTCGCTGTATGGCAGGTACAGCTTGAAAACGTTTAGATGTCGATTGATGGCCTCGTCCAATCCCAAACGCTTGACCATTTGATGAATCATGCCGATCCCACCGGCACAAATCGCGTGAGTTCGATCGGCGAGCTCATACTTTATATTAGATGCCGAGATCATCGGCGCCTCGCCGCTGATGTCGGTCTTGTCCAATCGTTTTTCCAACCGCCGCTTGCAAGCCCGCAATTTATTCCTTAAGTTCACGTTCACTCGAAAACCCTCCGTGAGTGTGAATACCGTTGTCTCGACACAACGTAAACACCGAAAGATCACCGAGGTTTTCGAGTTTTTTTGCGCCTACGCCAAAATCTTGTAACAACAGTTCACTGGTTCAAGGGCTAGGGACAGCCGCGAAGGGACATCGATTGCTGGAGGCGGTCAGCGCGCAACTGATCGACTTCGTGCGCGAGTTCGCGCATTGGGAACGGCCGCAGCCCAGGCAATCGGAGGGGGAGAAGACGTAACCATCTCAAGGAGCGTTCAAATCTTTGGAGT
>JBFMDG010000976.1:0-2147 GCA_040754135.1 Verrucomicrobiota bacterium | reverse complement strand
CTGGTGTGTCGATTACTGGGCCGTTTACTGTTTCGACCCGTCGAGCTTCGCGACCTTCGATGCCGCTGATGGGCTGCCCCAGTCGCTCAGCCTCGTGAACCGTGCGCCGGATGGCGTCTGGCTCAGCGGCCAAAACCCGTCAGTGTTAACGGGGCACTTGTGCCGTCTGAATACTTCGGGCGGAGGAGATCTAGTAAATCACGCCCTCACAACTGCTGCTCCAGTCCGGGATTTCATCGGCGGGTCCGGTGGAACAAATTGGTTTCTCGACTCTCGTTCTCGAATTCACGCCTACGACGGAAAATCCGTGCGGACGTTCTCTGAAGCCGATGGATTATCCGGCCGAATCAGGTCTCTTCACAAGGGTTCATCTGGCAACCTTTGGGCGCTATCGGAATCAAAAGTATTCCGTTATGATGGAACCGGGTTTTCTTCAATGACCAGAAGCAATACCGATTCGACGATTGGCAGCTCGCCAGACGGCAAGCTTTGGTTGGGCAACCGCGAAATGCTCGACTGGTTTGGCGTCACGACGAAATACGACGCTGGAACGCTGCAAACGATGCACAACGAGCCAAACGGCTCAGTCTGGCTGCGAGCCAGCAATCAGCTTGTTCGGTTGGACGCAGTGAAGCGCACGGCGAAAGAAATTCGCTGGCCCGAACGTGCATTCACTGGCTCAGATGTAAACACGATGGCTTTTGGCAGGGAACGTATCTTCATCGGCCAGGACGGACTAATCTTTATCACGAGCGAGACCGGGCTTGTGCTCTACGATGGAGATTGCTGGAGCGTGATCGATTCTCGCGAGGGACTTTCTAATGACGCGGTGCGTTCTTTGACTGAGGATGAGAATGGCGCCTATTGGATCATCACGATCAAGGGTTTTTATGCTGGCGATTCACTTTGCCGCTATCGCCGGTCCCGTTCGCAACCGAAAACTCCCACCGTCACGGTCATCGGCATGCACGGCACCAATCATCTGGCACAGCCGTTCGTAACCGCGGACCGCCCCATTGCCTTTGAGTTTGAGGTTTGCGACTTCAAAGGTCGTCCGGACAAAAGACAGTTTCGCTGTTTTCTTGGCGCGGGCGAATTGACCGCCGAGCAGATTCTGGAGCGCAGGCCGTGGAATGAGCAAAGCAGCGCGACGCGATTTGACGCGACCCCAACGAAGCCGGGAAAATACACGTTTGCTGTTCAGTTCATCGACCGTGACTTGAACTATTCAGAGCCGGGCCTGGTGGTATTCCAGGTCGTGCCGCCTTGGTTCCTCAATGCCTGGATCGCCGGTCCAGCGCTGGCCGGGATGTTTGGGTTGGCTTTAGTTTCTCTCGTATCCACCAACCGCTATTTTGCGAAGCGGCGCGAGGCGATGACACTTCAAGCAAAGCTGCTGGAAGAAGAACATAAAGCGCGTGAAGCGGCGGAGCACGCTAAAGACGCCGCCAACGAAGCGAACCAGGCCAAATCACAATTCCTGGCCAGCATGTCGCACGAGCTCCGCACACCGCTTAACGCGATCATCGGTTACTCGGAAATGCTGCAGGAGGAATTGCAAGAAATGGGCGAGGAGGCGCTCGTGCCCGATCTGCAGAAAATTCAGGCCGCGGCCAAACACCAGCTCGGTTTGGTCAATGACATTCTCGACCTCTCGAAGATCGAAGCGGGCAAGATGACGCTGTTCATCGAGGAGTTCGACGTGGCGAAGGTCGTCGGTGAAGTCGCGGCGACCGTGCAGCCGTTAGTGGCGAAAAATGGGAATCGTTTAGAAGTCGAGTGTCCGGCGGATCTCGGGTTGATGCGTTCGGATCAAACCAAGCTGCGTCAAACCTTGTTCAACTTGCTGAGCAATGCTTGCAAGTTTACGGAGAGAGGCACGATCACTCTGCGCGTACAATCGGAAATGGCGGATTTGAGATTTGAAATCCGCGACACCGGCATCGGGATGACACCGGAACAATTGAGCAAGCTATTCCAGGCGTTCACTCAAGCCGACGTGAGCACGGCGAAGAAATACGGTGGCACCGGCCTCGGTCTGGCGCTGTCCAGGTCGTTCGCGCAAATGATGGGGGGCGACATCTCGGTCGAGAGCGAACATGGCAAAGGATCAACATTTATTCTGAAACTCCCACGTGCCGCTGAAG
>JBFMDG010000975.1:0-2162 GCA_040754135.1 Verrucomicrobiota bacterium | reverse complement strand
GTTCGAACTCGGCCGTTTCTGGTGGCGCACCCGGTTTTTTCCATTCCACGAGCCGATACCGATCGGTGCGAACGGCGCGGCCGAGAATCTGCCCCTGGCCCGGACGCGATCTTGGATAAACATGAAACACCGCTTCTTTGTGTGGGCGCGAAGGTTTGCGCAAGACGGCCGCGAAGCTTTTCCCGTCGATGGGCGGGCCGGTTTGGGGAATGGGCACGCCGGCCAGTTCGCATAAGGTGGGATAGATATCGATCGATTCGACGAGCGCGGACGAGCGAGTTCCGGGATGAGCAAGTCCGGGTGCGGAAATGAGCAAAGGAATTCGAGTGGCTTGCTCGTAGTTCGTGTGTTTGCACCAAAGCCCGTGATCGCCAAGATGCCAGCCATGATCGCCCCAAAGAACGACGAGGGTGTTTGAAGCGAATTCGAGCTGATCGAGCGCCTCGAGCACGCGGCCCAATTGCGCGTCCATGTAGCTCACCGCGGCATGATATCCGTGAATCAATGCGCGCGCCTCCTCGTCGGAAACCGGACCGCGATCGGGAACATCCCGGTACTGGCGCAACTCGCCCCATTGACTCGGCGCGTAGGAAGGCGCTCCGTCCGGCGGAGTGCGCCGCGCGGGAATTTCAAAACTCTCGCGCCGGTACAAGTCCCAATATTTTTTAGGCGCGCAAAAAGGAAGGTGCGGTTTCAGAAATCCCACCGCCAAAAAAAAGGGCTGATCCGGATTGCTCTTGGCCGCGCGCAATCGCCGGATCGCTTCGTCGGCAATCTTGCCGTCGGGATAGGCATTGTCTGGAACATCGGCCGATTCGTAGGGCGCGCCGCGGGGCAACTGCGCCGCGTTGGGTTGATTGGAAAAAAGCGCTTCCTCGCGCGTGAGCCCCTGTCGCGCGCGGCTTTCCGGCAGCAGATAAGCGATCGAATTGGCGGAAAAATGCGGCACGCTCCAGGAGGCGGGATCTTCATGATTGCCATGCCCCACATGAAAAATTTTCCCGAGCGCTTCGGCGCGATAGCCCTGCTTCATGAACGCTTGCGAGATTGTCACCGCATTGGAAATGGACTCTCGAAAATTGGTGCCCAAATCGTAAATGCCCATGGTCGTCGGGCGAATCCCGGTGAGCAGAGCGTTGCGCGACGGAGCACAAACCGCCTGATTGCAATAAGCGCGCTCAAACAGCACGCCGCGCTGGGCGAGACGATCGATGTTCGGAGATTGAACGCGCTTGTCACCGTAACAACCGAGCAAGGGCTTGAGATCATCGACACAAATGAGGAGCACGTTGGGCCGGCTCGGGGCAGCGAGGAGCGGCAGATCGAAAAGGCACAAGAGAAGCAACAAGGCGGATTTGAAATTCACGGCCGTCATTTTGCCAACGGGCCTGAGGTACGGCAAGCGATGGTTGATTTTGCATGGCCTGCGCTCAGTGGACATTGCCAAGCGCGTCATGGACTGCGGTGGCAAAGCGCCAGCGCGACACCGCTTTGGCCGATGCGATGCGCGTCGGACCATGCACACGCGGCGAGCCGGGGCCAAAGCACCGTCGTCACTTCGTTTTGCTGGCGCACTCCATAATGCCGCGGAAGCAGTCCGCTCGTTCGGCAGCCGTCCCGGCTGCACTGAAGTTTGATCTTTTGCGATCACCCCTTTGTCGAAAACTTCGTCGCCAACTTTGTCGATTGAAATTTTTTTCGACAAAGTTTTCGACAAGGATTTCGACAAAAGGAATGCCGGGCGAGACGCCACAGTGTCCCGGGGCCTCTCAAGCACAATGCCCGCAGCCATGGCCAAAGCGCCGTCGCCACTTCGTTCTGCCGGCGCACTCCATAATGCCGCGGAGGCAGTCCGCTCACTTTGGACTGCGGTGGCAAAGCGTCAGCGCGACACCGCTTTGGCCGATGCGATGCGCGTCGGACCATGCACACGCAGCGAACCGTGGCCAAAGCGCCGTCGTTACTTTGTTCTGCCGGCGCACTCCATAATGCCGCGGAAGCAGTCCGCTCACTTTGGACTGCGGTGGCAAAGCGATAGCGCGACACCGCTTTGGCCGATGCGATGCGCGTCGGACCATGCACACGCGGCGAGCCGTGGCCAAAGCGCCGTCGTCACTTCGTTCTGCCGGCGCACTCCATAATGCCGCGGAAGCAGTCCGCTC
>JBFMDG010000974.1:0-2174 GCA_040754135.1 Verrucomicrobiota bacterium | reverse complement strand
GCGTCGTGGAACTCCGCCCTCCGTGTCTCCCGTGCCATTTCAAAAGAATTTCTGCAATGCGCTCCCCGGCTTTGCCATCCCAAAGGTCTGGCACGCGCCCCTTACGGGCGTTTCCGCTATGCAGACTGTCAAATTCACGCAAGAGCCGATCCATGTCCCGTCCAATCAGCACATTGGTTCCTTCTGTGATGGTGACGGGGCGTTCGGTGTTTTCTCGCAACGTAAAACAGGGGACGCCTAAATAGGTCGTTTCCTCCTGCACACCACCAGAATCGGTAATAAGCGCCAGGGCGTCACGTTGTAACGCCAGGAATTCAAGGTAACCTAAGGGTTCGGTGAGACAGAAGTCGGAGGTCAGAGGTCGCAAGTCAGGCGTCAAGAGTTTCTGACGCGTGCGCGGGTGGACGGGGAAAACCACCTTAACTTTTTTGCCAATCGCCGCCAAAGCTTCCAGGATCGGACGAAGCTTCTCCGGATCATCCACATTCGATGGGCGATGCAATGTTACCAGCACGTATTTCCCATCTACCCCTGGCAATTCAGGTCGTTTTGCCTGTGCCAACAAACGCACCAGCGTGTCAATCATGACGTTGCCGACAAAATGCACTTTTTCTTTAGCAATACCTTCTCTGGCCAGATTTTCGTTACCGTCGAGTGACGGAGTAAAAAGCAACTCGGCAATTTGGTCTGTAAGCAATCGATTGATCTCCTCCGGCATGGTGCGATCATAGGATCGCAAGCCGGCTTCCACATGAGCGACAGGAATGGTCAGTTTCGAACAAACCAATGCTGCAGCTACAGTGGAATTGACGTCGCCATAAACCAAAACAATATCAGGACGATTCTTTAGTACGACCTCCTCGAATCTCATCATCACTTGCGCCGTCTGGGCTGCGTGACTCCCCGAACCCACCTCTAAATTGACATCTGGCCGCGGCATCCCGAGCTGCTGAAAAAAGATGTCCGACATGTTCGCATCGTAATGCTGCCCTGTATGGACAAGCATTTGCTGAACCTTCGGATACGTCGCAAGCGAGCCGTAAACCGGGGCCACTTTCATGAAGTTCGGACGAGCGCCGACGATGTGAATCAGTTTCATGGAGACACCAAGGACTAAGGACCAGGGACCACTCGTTAGAGTGGCAGTTGTTCTATATGGTTTTCCCAGTCCGATGGGTCTGTTGCCTTGGCAATCAGCTCAAGATCCAAAACCATCTGTCCGAAGCTCACATACCGCTGGTGAGCAAAGATCAGCCCTGCGAATGTCTTTCGGGACCGCAACCACTCCTCGGCGCGCACTCGAAACCGAATATCTTGAGTGATCATGATGCGCTGCATCGATGTCGCGAGCTCAAGCAATTCCTCATCTGTTGCTCTTTCTCTTCCTTCCTCAGTTGAGGCCAGAATATCCACTCCTCGCAAGCGAAGCTGAGCAACGACAGGTCCGGGAACATGGACATCCGCAAAAAGGCCCGTTGGCATGAATTAGAGATGCCGCTCTCGGGCCAGCCGCAGAAGGAATGGAGACGTGGGATGAGCCTCCTTCCATTTTGAGGTGTTCTGGTATTCTTCGAGTAGCTCGTTTTCGATTTCCTCGCGTTGGTCAAAATAATAGGTCAACGCGGCGTGGACTTCTGACGGGGTCAAATAGGGATAGTGCCTGACGATTTCTTCGGCGGACCACCCTCGCCACAGGTAATCTGAGACAATCATTGCCACGCGCGTCCGGGGATGACGCTCCAGACGAGCTGGTTCTCCGCGAATCTTTTCCACGTGAGGATATTTCAATGTGGTCGGCATTCCAAAATATTCAATTTGTTCACCACTCTTTCGCGTGGTTCGCGGTTCCTCTAATTTTTTTCAACCGCGAAATACGCTAAATACGCAAAATCGCTCTACTGAACACTCAAATCCGGATATTCCTTGTTTAGAATTATGGTTCGCTGTTCCCGCGCCGCGGTCACAGCAGCGAAACTGGCTAATGTCACGTTCACGATCTGATCAAAAGGAATCAGCGGTTTGCCTCCGTTCCGAAGCAAATCCACAACTGCCTGCAGCTCGGCATTGTGCCCTTTATCTTGTCGCCACGTCCTGAACTGTCGAAATCCGTTAACTCCATACCCCTCCAGGCGACGGAAGTTGTCGAGGCGAAAGACACGGCCATCGCTGAAAAC
>JBFMDG010000973.1:0-2178 GCA_040754135.1 Verrucomicrobiota bacterium | reverse complement strand
GATATTGCCGGAGCGAAAGTGATCTCGCGCGTGAATCTCGATGAGGCCTTTTATGGTCTCGAATTCTCAGCCGATGGCCGAAAACTTTTTTCCAGCGGCGCCGGGGACGAAGTGATTCACGCATTCACTTTCCGCAATGGCTTTCTCAATCGGCTGCCCGCTTTGCGATTGCGCGATGCGAAGGAAAAAGGAGTTCCGTCCGGGCTGGCCCTCTCACGCGATGGACGAGATTTGTTCGTGGCCAATCTTTGGGCGCACCGCGTCAGTCATCTTGATCTGCGCCGATCAACCGTTCCCGCGCCGCAGGAGATATTGTTGAGCACCACGAGCGGCACGCAAACGCCGACCATCAAACCGCCCGCGGAGGAAGATCTGGCCGCGGCCACGAAGCGTGGCGAAGCCCTTCTCGTCAGCGCCTCCGATGCCGATGCTTTTCCATACGCCTGCCGGCTCGATGAAAAGCGCAAGCGGCTTTACGTGAGCCTTTGGGCACAGGCCACCGTGGCCGTCATCGACCTCAAGACCAGGCGCGTCGAAGCGCACTGGCCGACCGAGGAGCATCCGAATGAAATGTTGCTCAGCCGCAATGGCCGCTGGCTTTTTGTGGCCAATGCAAACCGCAACACCGTGACGATCCTCGATACCGATCGCGGCGCCGCCGTGGAAACATTGACCGCCTCGATGCAACCGCACTCGCCGCCAGGTTCGACGCCCAATAGCCTGGCGCTGTCCCCGGATGAAAAACTGTTGTTTGTGGCCAACGCCTGCAACAACAACCTGGCCGTGTTCGACGTGAGCGAAATTGGCCGGAGCCGCTCGCTCGGCTTCATCCCTACCGGCTGGTATCCCACTTCGGTGCGCGTCACACCGGATGGCAAACACCTCCTCGTCGCCAATGGCAAAGGACTGATTTCGCGCCCGAATCGTCATGGACCGCAGCCCGGCCGAGAACCACCCGCGACCGTGCGCGAACATATCGCCGGCCTGATGCGCGGCACAGTCAGCATCGTGGAAATTCCCGGGCGGGAGAAATTTGAAACGGAGTTGAAAAAATGGACCGCGCAGACTTACCAAACACTCCCCGCCACAGCTCTATCCACCTCACCCACCAATGCGGCCACGCAAACGGTGCTGGATCCGAATCATCCGATTCCCCGGCGACAGGGCGATCCTTCACCGATCAAATACGTGCTTTATCTCATCAAAGAAAACCGCACCTACGACCAGGTGCTCGGCGACATGCCGGAAGGCAACGGCGATCCAAGCCTTTGTTTGTTCCCCGAGCGGGTGACGCCGAATCACCATCAGCTCGCCCGTGATTTTGTGTTGCTCGATAATTTTTACGTTGAAAGCGAAGTGAGCGCGGATGGCCATGAATGGACCATGGGCGCGTATGCCACCGATTTCGTCGAGAAATCGTGGCCGCTCAGTTATGGCCACAACAAAAGCGGCAAGTATCCCTACCCGAGCGAAGGTCGATTCAAAATCTCGGTGCCATCGGGCGGTTATCTCTGGGACAAAGCGCGCGAAGCCGGCGTGAGTTACCGCAGTTACGGCGAATTCATCAATGCCGCCAAAAACCTGAACGAGCCAGCCACCACGCGCGTCGCTGCGTTGCAAGGCCATTTTGACGAATGGTATCGCCCTTGGGACATGGATTATCCCGACGTGAAACGGACCGAGCGTTTTTTATCCGAGTTAAAACGATTCGAGCGCGAAGGCGACATGCCGCGCCTGCAAATCCTTCGCCTGGGCAACGATCACACTTTCGGCACCACCGCCGGAAAACCGACGCCCACGGCAATGGTGGCAGACAACGATCTGGCGTTTGGCCGGCTCGTCGAAGGGCTGAGCGCGTCGAAGTTCTGGCCAAGCCTCGCGCTCTTTGTCGTCGAGGACGACGCGCAAAACGGACCTGATCACGTCGATGCCCATCGCACCATTGCTTATGCCATCAGTCCTTATGTGAAGCGCGGCAGTGTTGATTCGACCATGTATTCCACCGCGAGCATGCTGCGCACGATCGAGTTGATTCTGGGATTGAATCCCATGTCGCAATTCGATGCGGCAGCACGGCCGATGTATCACTCGTTTCAATCCACACCCGATTTGCGGCCTTACCGGTCGCGCGAAGCGAACGTCGATTTAAACGAGCGCAATTTGAAAACCGCCTGGGGC
>JBFMDG010000972.1:0-2192 GCA_040754135.1 Verrucomicrobiota bacterium | reverse complement strand
CAGCAGGCCGACCTCATTTGGAATGCGCTTTTTGTCGAACACTCGCCCGTCTCCGAAGCCTGCCGCGGCGTCGTGACCACGTTGAACGCGCTCGGACTCGATCCCCGCAAAAAGGATCTGCCCTCGCTCCGCAAATGGTTCGCCAAATGGAAGGTCGAAGATTACATCAGGCGCTGCATGGAATTAGGCGGCGTCTCGAAAATCTGCATGACCAATTCGCCCTTCGACCCGACCGAGCGCGCCATCTGGCAGCGTGGTTTTCTTCGAGACACGCGATTCGTGGCCGCCCTGCGCATCGATCCCTTGCTCCTCCATTGGCCGCAGACGGCGGCGCAGTTGCGCGCCTGGGGGTATGAAACATCGCTCGACCTGAACAAAAAATGTCTCGCTGAAGTGCGCAAATTTCTCGCGGACTGGTCGCGCCGCATGGACGCGCAATACCTGATGGTTTCCTTGCCGCCTGATTTCGAATATCCGAGTCCTTCCGAAGCCGCGCAATTGATCAAAAAGGTTGTGCTGCCGCATTGCGCCGATTCCGGACTCCCCTTTGCCATGATGCCTGGAGTCAAACGCGCGCTGAATCCGGAACTGAAACTGGCCGGCGATGGCGTTGGGCCGACATCGCTCGAACCGTTCGCCCAATTGTGCGCCGCTTTTCCGGAGAACAAATTCCTGATCACCTTGTTGCCGCGTGAGAATCATTACGAACTCTGCGTGCTCGCGCGCAAGTTTCGGAACCTGCACGTCTTCGGCTGCTGGTGGTTCACGAATATTCCTTATTTGATCGACGAGCTGACGCGTCTTCGCCTGGAATTGCTCGGGTTGAGTTTTACGCCGCAACATTCCGACGCCCGTGTGCTCGATCAGCTCGTTTACAAATGGCAGCACTCGCGCCAGATCATCGCGCGCGTGCTCACGGAAAAATATTCCGACCTGGCCGAGAGCGGCTGGACACCAACAGAAAAAGAAATTCAACGGGATGTCACCGCGCTTTTCGGCGGCGAGTTCGAGCGCTTCTGCCGCCAATCCTGAAAGGCCGTTTCCACCACTTAATTTGGTCTGTGCCGGTCGCTCCGCGACCATTGCAAAGCGAGCCACAGCCAAGGACTGGCCACTCAAAACAGCGAAGAACCTTAAAAACACGCTACCACGCTTAATTGATCACTCCCTCGCGCGTGGCCCCGACAAAATATTGTCGCGCGTTCAGCGACTTGCGTCAGGCCCGGAAGAAACGCGCCGGTTGCCGCTGTCCATTTTCAACTCCCCTTTTAAATAGCTCACCAGATCCGCCAGTTCCTGGCGCGACATCGCCTTCTCAAATTCCTGCGGCATGAGCGATACTTCCATGGCCAGCATCGAAAGAATATTCGTGCGCAACAAAACTTCTTCGAGTCCACCGGCCTGGCGCAGCGTGATGCTTGTCTGCGAATCCGAAACGAGTAAACCGGAGAGCGACCGGCCATCGCGCGTTTCGATCAGGTAACCCCCAAAACCCGGAACGATTTCGTGATCCGGCACAAGAATGTGCAGCAGGATCGCCTCTTTCGGCTGATTACGTATGCTGAATAAATCCGGCCCGACCGCCACTCCGGAACGATCGAGCCGATGGCAACTGGCACACGCTCGCGCGAAAACGTCCTGACCGCGGCGCGCATCGGGATGCAACTGCAGTACCGCCTTGTATTCCTCGAACACTTTCATGCGATCGCTCGCGCCGGCATTTGCGAAAGTGACTTCCGCGCGCTGGCGAATTTCCGGATTGGCATGTTTCAGAAGCTGGTTACGGCGATTAGCGCCAATCTCTCCAGGAAGGACCGCTCCGTTTTCCACGGCGCTGAATAGTGCGGAAATGAATTGCGCGCGTGAAATGACCACGTTCAAAACGGCTTCACGCAACGGCGCCGCAAAACGCCGCCAGCTTTCTTTCTGCAACAACGCGGCGGCAGCCCGCGCATCGCGCGATCGTCCCAGCGCTTGAATCGCTGTCATTTGGATTTCGGGAATCTCGTCCGGTCGCAACAACTGCAGCAGCGTTTCGCCCACGCGTTCAAATCCGCAAAAACCGAGCAATCGCACCGCAAGCAGCCGTTCTTCCGCAGCACTGCCACGCGTTGCGACGACGTTCCTGGCTGTTCCGATGATTTTGTCCATAAGCACGCGCTCGGCATTTTTTCCTTCGAGCAAATGCTCCC
>JBFMDG010000971.1:0-2193 GCA_040754135.1 Verrucomicrobiota bacterium | reverse complement strand
CTTCAGCACCGTGCTCTGTCCTCCGAACCAGATCGTCCCGTCCGGCCCCCGATGGGCCTTGCTGACAGGTCCCCAAAGGGCTGGCTGTGTGTTGAAACTCTCAAACCGTTTGCCGTCAAACCGCGAAATCTCACCGAATCCAGTTGCCCAGATCATCCCTGATTCGTCCTCCGTAAGAGCATAAACAATCGGCACGCTTAAACCATCGATCACCGAATAGCTCCGCCAAGTCCCCTTCTTGAAGGGCGCAAAACGAAAATCGATCTTCTCACTCACACGCCCAGGCTGAACCGCGATGGCATGCGCTCCAGAAATCCCGGGTTCCGGTTGTCCGGTCGTCGCTGCCACGAAGACGGATTCGCCGGGTCCAGCGGCGTATTCAAAACCGCCCAGCACATGGCAGCGCACCTGGTAGTCACCCGGTTTGAGATTAGTGAGGCGGTAATTCCCGCTTTCGTCGCTGACCGCCGTGGCTGCGATTTCGCCGCCCCTTCCCATCGCATTCACGACCACGGCCACGTGCGGTGTGCCATCGAACATCCGCAGCGTCCCCGCGATGCCTCCGGAATCCTGAAAGGTGAGGTTTAAATCGAGAGCCTGTTCGGGGTTCAGACGCACGTTCGGGCGCAGCAGCGTTCGTTGCGCAAAGACCGCGACGAGCTCGTACGGTTTTTCGTTCGGATGGAACAGCACCAGATCGTACACGCCATTTTGATCTCCGCGCGTTCCCGCAGCCGTTTCATTGAGGATCGTTCCGTCCTGTTGCAATCGAATAACGGCTCCAGATGCCGGCTGGCCGTTTTCCAACAGTACTCGGCCACGGATCCTGGCCGGTTGCGCAAAACTCGTATCCGTCGGTGCAGGCGCTTCAACATACCGGGCGCTTCCGATCAAGACGGCTCGCTGTCCACCTGGCGTGGCCACGCTTCCGTCGTCGAAATCGAACGACCAGCAAGCGATCAACCCCGGTTCGTCACGATTGACCCGGTGTTTTAGCCCGTCGCGAATCTGTTCAGCACTGCGCTCGAGGTTCCACACGCGGATCTCATCGATCTGCCCGGCGAAGTGAGCGTTGGCTTGCCACTGGCTCTTGCCGACAAAATTCGACACACCCGACGGCACCGGCACCGTGCCTCCGATTGAGGCCGACGCGACCAGGTGGCCGTTGAAATAGAGTTTCATTCCCGATTTGCCCGCCACTGCCGCCAGGTGACACCACTCGTTTGTTCTGACCAGATTGGGGACATTCAGGTTGCCGCCGTTGAGGCGTGACTCGTAGGCCCAACCCAGTTTCAAAGTCGAACTCGCTTCGACTTGGGCAACGTGAAAACCGTAATGACTCTCGCCAAAATCGATGAATCGTGACCAGCCGCCAAGACGCTCCCATTTCACCCAACCTTCTATCGTCACTTCCTCAGCTCCCTGCAACAAATCGGCCGGCAGCGTCAAGTAGCTGCCATTGCCGTCGAGTTCCAGGACGCGATTGGTTTCGGCAGGCTGGGAGTGGAGGAGCACCGCGCCGGCACACGCGATCAGAAAGGCAATAAATCCAAGGAACGAAAACCGAACCCCAAAAGCAAACCGAAAACTCTGACCCGGAGATCTGAGTTCGAGGACAGCGTTTCGTGAATCGGCTTTCAGCTTTCCATCGGATTCAGGATTTGAGCGTTCGTGGTTCATACGGATCGCGCTTCCAGTGCCGCTGCCGGCAACGTCAGGGTGAACGTCGAGCCTTTGCCGGATTCGCTGACAACTGTGACTTCGCCGCCCATCATCTGCGCAAACTTGCGGCAAAGCACGAGACCGAGACCAGTGCCGCCGTACTTCTTATGCGTGGAAGCATCCGCTTGCGTGAAGGCGTTGAAGAGTTTCGCGAGCTGCTCCGGCGTCATGCCGATGCCGGTGTCGGTGATCTCAAATTTAAGATTTGAGATTTGAGATTCCACGCGCAGCGTGATCACTCCCCTCTCGGTGAACTTGCACGCGTTGCTCAAGAGATTGAATAAGGTCTGGCGGAGCTTGGTTTGATCCGTGCGCATCGTGCCGATGTCTGGGTGACACTCGACCACGAGCTTGTTCGAGTTCTTCGCCACAAGCGGTTGAATGGTGGAGGCGACTTCGTTCACCAGTTTCGCCACATCGAACTCCTCGATGAACAGCGTCATCTTGCCCGCTTCAATTTTCGAGAGATCG
>JBFMDG010000970.1:0-2206 GCA_040754135.1 Verrucomicrobiota bacterium | reverse complement strand
ATGACTTTGATTGGACAGCGCTTTTCGAGCGGAGAGCGCGCGCCGACTGCGGTCGAGATGGCGCAAATCATGGAAGTGCCCATGCAACTCATCTGCCAGATCGCCCGCGTCCTTCTCGATGCGAAACTGGTTGTCGAGGTGGTGGGAGCCGAGACGGGTTACACGCCGGCGCGGCCGCTGGAACAAATCTCAGCGCACGATATTCTTCAAGCTTTGCGCATGGGGCATGGTCAGGATGCGCCTCCGGGACCGGATGATGGCGGCAATCGGTTGCGTCTCGAGTTTGAAACCATTCATCAGGCCGAGAAAGAAGTTGCCGCGAGCATGACGCTCAAGCATCTGGTCGAACGCACGCAAACCAAGGCGGAAGTTTCTTAAATTAGTCTCCGGACAAAGAAGGCGTCCAGAAGCCAAGAGAAAATGGCTCCAATGGCTCCGCGATGAGTTGAAACTGCTGGGCTCTTTTGCTACGCACTCCGAACTTTTTGGCTCTTCCACCAGACCACTTCGTAGGGAGCCAGCGACTTCGTCTCGAGAAAGCCCATCCGCCCGGTCTCAGTCCGCAGCAAATCGGTCCACGATGCTTGCCCGAACACCTCCGCAAAAGCGTCCGAGTGAATAGGCACATGTCGATCGGCGAGATTCTGCAGGCAGATGACCGTTTCGCCATTTGGGCCGGTGCGGCGCACCGCGAACACTTGTTCATGCAACGACAGGATTTTCTGAGGCGCCGCCGGGGCGAACGCGGCCTCTTGCCGGCGCGCATGCAACAATCTCTTCAAACTGTCCAGCACACGGGCTCGCAACGATCCGGATTCGGCCAATTCTTTTTCGAGGTTGGATCGTTCGAACTTCTGCCGGTTGATGCGCCGTGGAATGCCGCTGGATTCCGCGCCGGCACGGTCGCTTCTCGAACCGAACATCGAATGAAAATAAATTGCCGGCATGCCCTGCAGCGCCAGCAACACGGCATGCGCCGCGAGGAAACGATCGATCTGTTGCTGCAGCGATTCCGCTCCACGCGGATCGGAAAGGGCGTCGAAAAAGCTGATGTTCATTTCATACGGACTCTTGCTTCCGTCGGCGTTGTGCTTGTAGGAGACGAATCCGCCGCGGGCCAGCGTTTGCTGGACCATTGCCTCGATGTCGGTTTCGGGAAGGATCCCGCGCACCGGATTCAAACCGATGCCATCGTGCGAAGCCAGGAAGTTGAAAAACGCCACCTGATTTGAGGAGAGGCGCAGCGAACTTGCCCAGCGCGTGAGCGCAATGGCAGATCCGGTTTGGATGGAATGCACGATCAAAGGCGGCAGCGCAAAGTTATACACCAATTGCGCTTCATTCGTTCCGTCACCGAAATAAGAAATGTTGTCCGTGTGCGGCACATTGGTTTCGGTGATGAGCAAGATCTCGGGCGCCACTGCATCGAGCACTGCGCGAAACAATTGGATGACACCATGTGTCTGCGGCAGGTGAATGCAAGCGGTGCCGATTTCCTTCCAAAGATAGGCAATGGCATCGAGGCGGATGAATCGCGCGCCGCGACTCGCATAAAACAAGAGCGCATGCAAAACTTCGAGCAGCACTTCCGGATTCCGAAAATTCAAATCCACCTGGTCGGCGCTGAATGTTGTCCAGACCTTCTCGAAGCCGCGGTTGGTTTGAAATTCGGTGAGCAACGGCAGCGCGCGTGGCCGGACGACCTTTGATAAATCCGGATTCCCGGAAACGGTGATGAAGTAGTCGCGGAACTTTTCGTCATCGCGCAGAAAACCTTCAAACCACGCGCTTCGGGCGGAGAGGTGATTGAACACCGCATCGAACATGAGATCGAAATTGCGCGATAACGCGTCGATGTCCGGCCAGTCACCCAGAGCCGGATCGACGCGCTGATAATCGATTACGGAGAAGCCATCGTCCGAAGAGGAAGGATAAAATGGCAGCACATGCACACCGCTGATGGATGTGGCGGCGTGGGTTGTCAAAAAATCGTGAAGCGTTCGCAAGGGCGATTCTCCAGGGGCGGCCACTTGATCTCCATAGGTGATCAGCAGCACATCCTCCGCGCCAAGAGGCAGCGGGCTTCGACCGCGTCCCCGGGATCGGATCGAGGGCGAAGCCTGGAAATTGGAAATCAATTCGGCGATTTTGGGCGCGAGCGCATCGGCGGAGGCGCCATAAATGGAGCGTAATATTTCCAGAATAA
>JBFMDG010000969.1:0-2225 GCA_040754135.1 Verrucomicrobiota bacterium | reverse complement strand
ATTTTGCATTTTTAATTCCGCCTTTTGCTTTACTTTCCCCCCGTGCACGAATCGCTCAGCGATCTGAAAAACCGTTACGAACGACTTCGTCTTCTTTATCAGGTCGGCAATGTCATCCATTCCACCCTCGATCCCCACGAAGCGCTCGAACTCATCTTGCGCGAAGCCGTGCGCATCATGAATGCCTCGAGCGGTTCGGTCATCCTCTTCAATCCCACCACCGGTTTTCTTGAAATCCACGCGGCTTATGGCTTGCCCGATCACGCCAAATCTTTGCACCTCCGCCTCGGCGAAGGCATCACCGGCTGGGTGGCGCGCCATGGCAAACCCGCCCGCGTCGGCAATGTCGCCTCCGACCCGCGTTACATCATGTTGCGCGAAAATGTGCGGTCGGAACTGGCCGTCCCGCTCGAAGTGGGCGGCGAAGTGCGCGGCGTTCTAAATGTCGATGCCGATCGCCCGGACGCCTTCAGTGCGGACGATGAAGCGCTCCTGCAAGAACTGGCGGCGCAAGCGGCCAAAGTCATTCACAACACCTGGCTCTACGAACAATTCCGGCTGAAAGCGCGTTTTTTTGAAGGGTTGTTCAACGTTGGACAGGTCATCAATTCGGCGTTGAATCTCGACGAAGCTTTGAAAGTGATCACGCGCGAAGCCTGTCAACTGATGGAAGCGCGCATGTGTTCGTTGTTGATGCTGGATGTGACGGGCGAATGGCTCGATCTGCGCGCGAGTTTCGGCGCCGGGCCGGATTACATCGGCAAACCGCGGCTGAGCGCGGCCGAGAGTCTTCTTGGGACAGTGGTGCGGCGCAAGAAACCAATTCAAGTGGAAAACGTGCAGCTCTCGAGCCGGTACCAACACGTGGAAATCGCGCGGCGGGAAGGATTGGTATCGCTGCTTAGCGTGCCGCTGGTTTATCGCGGCGCCTCCATGGGAACGCTGAATGTGTACACCGGTTCACTCCACATTTTCAGCAACGAAGAAATCCGCGTGCTCGCCGCGCTCGCCGAACTCTCCGCCATCGCCATCGAGAAAGCGCGCCTCTACGAACGCGTGGTGGACGTGGAGGAACAATTGCGCCAGAACGAAAAACTTTCCGCCATCGGCCTGCTCGCCGCCGAAGTGGCGCATGAGATCCGCAATCCGCTCACGGTCATGAAAATGTTATTTCACTCGCTGGACCTGAGCTTTCCGACCGGGGATCCGCGCCAGCGCGACGCGACGGTCATCGCTGAAAAAATGGATCACCTGAATCGCATTGTGGAACAGGTGCTCGACTTAAGCCGCCGCACGGAACCGAATCTTGTGCCTGTGAATGTCAATCAGCTCGTGGACGATTTGGGTTTGCTGACGCGTCACAAGCTCACGAATCAAAACGTGCATCTGGTGCGGAAGCTTCAACCGGACTTGCCCTGTATCACCGCCGATCCCACGCAACTCGAACAGGCTTTCTTGAATCTCACCTTGAATGCCGTCGAAGCCATGCCCAACGGTGGCAAGCTCTCGATTCAAACCCGCGCCGTGCGTTTGCCCAGAAGAAGCGCGGAAGCCACGCACGTCGTGATTGATTTCAAAGATACCGGGCAAGGCATGACCGACGAACAGAGGCAACGCCTCTTCCGGTCGCTCTTGAGCACCACCAAAACCAAAGGGACCGGGCTCGGCCTGGCGATCGTTTCCCGCGTGGTCGAAGCGCACCGCGGAAAAGTTAAAGTGCGCTCGCGTTCGGGTCAGGGAACCACCATCAGCCTGGTGCTGCCGGTGAGTTGATCCCGATCGCACCCGCGGGAGGGACGCCGCGCGGCATGCGGCGATCAGGCTTCTTCGAGCATCAATTGGCCTTCGGCTTCCATGATGGCTCGGTTGAGGCGGGCGGCTTCGGTCGTGAGCCGCGCGATCCGGACGTAGTCATTTTCGCGGGTGGCGAGCAATGACGCGCGACGGACCTGTTGCAGTTGCTGTTTCAGCTGTTCGATTTCACGAGGTAACATGCTCGTTCCTTTCATCTGTTTTCCTCCTGCTTCATTCTAAATCGTTTCAAAAACCAACCGCATTGAATGCGAAAACATATGACATAGGGAGACCCTGAGGGGTATCCGGCAGGACTCTGAAGTTTTTCTCAGGCAAACTCATTTTGCCACGGTGGGGCGATCTCTCATTTGCGTCACTCTCCCCCTGAAAGCCCCTGCTGGTTCACCCGATACCAGCCTGGTCAATCACCC
>JBFMDG010000968.1:0-2228 GCA_040754135.1 Verrucomicrobiota bacterium | reverse complement strand
GGCGGAAGCAGCCCGCTCATTTTGGACTGCGGTGGCAAAGCGTCAGCGCGACACCGCTTTGGCCAATACAATACGCGCTGGAAAATCCACCGCACGCCGGCGCGACCAAAGCGCCGTCGCCACTGCGTTCTGCCGGCGCACTCCATAAACAGCAGCGGTCGCCGCTGGAACGGGCAGGCGCGCACGCCGTCGCTACTCGTCCCAGACCAGTCAATTTCAGCGAAGCAATGCGCAAGATGCGTGAAGTCACTCTGCACCGACCGCGCTTAGCGTGCGTGCGACGCTTTCAATTCTTGTCGAAGCGAAAGCAGAACCGGGTCACCCGAGAATCGGGGGGCAGGTTAAATGAACACTCAGTCCTACAAGAGTCCTTATGCAAAATCTGGTTAAACTTCTCGACTATGCCATCTGGATCGTGGCCCTCGTGGTCATCGCCGCCGTCGTTCTGCCCCAGGCCGTGCGGGTGCTTCGGGAATATCAACGCGCCGTGATCTTCCGCTTCGGAAAACTCCTCGGCGCAAAAGGTCCCGGCCTCGTGTTCCTCATCCCGTTCGTCGATCGCATGGTCCGCATGGATCTGCGCGTCATTACCATCGACGTTCCCAAACAGGAAGCGCTCACTCGCGACAACGTGCCCGTCACCGTGGATGCCGTTGTGTATTTCCGCGTGGTCGATCCGGTAGCCGCCGTGGTGAAAGTGGAGAATTACTTGAAAGCGAGTTCTTTGATTGCGCAAACCACGTTGCGGAGTGTTCTTGGCCAGGCCGAGTTGGATGAACTGCTGGCTCATCGCGAAAAAATCAACCATATCCTCCAGGAAATTATCGATCGCCAAACCGATCCTTGGGGCGTCAAGGTCAGCGCCGTAGAAGTCAAGGATGTGATCCTGCCGGACGGGATGAAACGGGCCATGGCCAAGCAGGCCGAGAGCGAACGGGAACGCCGCGCAAAAATCATCAACTCGGAAGGCGAATTTCAAGCCGCCGAAAAGCTCGTGCAAGCCGCCGGGATGATCAGCGCCCAACCGATCGCGTTACAATTGCGTTTTCTCCAGACCATGCGCGAAATCTCGAGCGAGCATAACACCACCACGTTCCTGCCCGTGCCGATTGATCTCTTCTCGCCGTTTCTGAAATCCGGGGCCGAACATGTAAAAAACGAAATCGCCACACGGATGTAGGCCGCCGTCGCGCGAATTTTCGAAACACCGACACGTCGTTCAAGCGCCTGAAGTACCGATGAATGCTGACGCCAAAACTGCGCTGGTCCTGGCAGGGTGGGCCGGAGTTTTCCTCGGAGCGGCAGCGGCATTCCGTGCGGATCTTTGGGGACGTCCCGAACCGCTCCCGGCGATTCCTCTGGTCGATCCGGCTTTTACCAACACCACCACCGTCCGGCTCTCCGCCGCCGAGCTGATCAAGTCGGGCGAAGACACTTCGGGCTTCGATTGCTATGCGTGTCACGACAAAAAGGAGCCGCCGGACTTGCATATCGACGCGCAGGGTCTGGTGGTTCTGCCGAAGGAACACGAAGACCTGGTCATGCGCCATGGCCGGAGCAATCGCAACATGAATTGCTACAACTGCCATGACCGCGACAACCTGGACAAGCTCAAGACGCGCGATGGCAAATTGTTTTCCTTTGAGGAAAGCACGCAACTTTGCGCCAGTTGCCATGGCCCCACCTATCGCGATTGGGAAATCGGCGTGCATGGCCGTGTCAGCGGATATTGGAATCGCGATCTCGGTTCGGCCTCGCGCAAAGAGTGCGCTTCTTGTCATCATCCGCACGCGCCCGCATTCCCCGAAGTCAAACCCGCACCCGGCCCGCATCCGCTGCATCCCCGATCCCAACCCAGCGCGGACGGTCCACCGCGCAACGAGCATTGAATATGTCCGCACCCTACGACGGCAAACCTTCCGCACCGTGGAATCAGAATCGGGTTGAACCGGGCATGACGCGGCGCAGTTTCCTGCGGGCCTCGACCGCGCTCGCTGGAGGCGTGGCCGCCATAGCCGCCGCGCTCGCGCCCTTGCGTGAGCTGAGCGATTTTCCTTCGCTGAGCGAATTCCTGCAGAAGCACTACAAGGAATTGTCCCCTGAAGAAATGGCTCAAGTGCTCGAACGCATCAGCAAGGAAGTCGAGCGGCAATATGGGTTGCGTCCGCACCTGAAAGATCTCAAGCCGATGAACGGGGTTGAGTTCGTGTATGCGTTGAATCTGACCC
>JBFMDG010000967.1:0-2236 GCA_040754135.1 Verrucomicrobiota bacterium | reverse complement strand
GAATTTTCGGAGTCAAGACGAGCCTTCGATCCTGCCATGGGTAGGCGACAAAGAAGAATCGTTTCAGGTGCGAACCAGAACTCAGTTCGAGCCGCAGGTCGAGCGTGAACTCTTCGAGCGTTGGATGAAAAAGCCATTCGGCGAGTTCATCGTGGCGCGGTTCGCGTCCGAGATCGTGCAAAATCTGTTGCAGTTCACTGGTCAGCTTGTTCAAGGCGCGGCTCAGCTTTTCGGAACGCTGTTCGGGCGCCGTCGAGAACAACGGCCGCACCACAAAGGCCGGCGGCGCTGCACCGGCAGCCACCTGCTCCTCGACAAAAATAGGCACGGAAAATTGCATGCGTGTTCAGGCAATGAGATTCTCAAGAACTTTTTCGAGACGCCCTTCGATCAAAGTGCCGAGCCCGTTCTGCACGCTCAGACTGGGCCAGGGCACTTCTCCCAGCACGCGATCATCGACCTGCTGGCGTTCTGCCAAATAAACGCGCTGCACCGGCGCGCCCTTGTTTTCGATTGTGCCTGGACGATCGATTCCTGCGGGTGCAGCATACTGCTCGAAGGCGCCACCAGAGGTTTCCACGAGTACGGTAAGCGGTTTCTTGCCGCGGCGCATCGTGTGCAATCCCGCTTCGGAAGCGAACCGCGGCGCGAACAAGTCCCCTTTCCACTCCATGACCAGTCCAATGAGTTTCTCGGGCGGGCTTTCGAACCATTTGTCGATCGCCTTTGGCGTTTCACGGACAGCTCCCGTGCCGATCGAGCGGCCCGTTTTCGGGGGAACGAAACAATCCAGTCGCAGCACTTTTCCCAACTGGTTTGCCAGCCCGAAATAGGCGCGCGTCAACTCGATCAACCATTCCCGATCCTCGCTGTACAAGGCAACGACGATATGGCCGGGGTTGTCCTGCGAAAGCCGCAGCACCTCGCAGGTCAATCGGCGGCGTTCCTGAAAAAGCGAAGTCCGCTCGGATTCAAACAGGATGCGGTCGAGGTTTTCTCGCGCATAAAATGAAACCAACAATTCCGTTTCCACCTGGCCGGCGCGCGCGCTGAGCGATTGCAATGCTTCGAGGCAGCTTCGCAAGCTGGGGAGCTTCGCGAGCGCGGCGGTCTGCTCGGAACTTTTCCACGACGCGCTTTTCAGCCGGCGCTCGAGCGCGGCGATCATCGTCATCTGATTTTCCAGAGCGCTCGCCGCGGATGATTGCTTGAGCCGTCCAATCCGACGGCGTTCCTGGCAAACACTCAGCACCAGCTCGGGCGGCCCGGCTGGCGACGATTCCAGCCGCTTTTCGGTTTTCGCCCGCGCTTCGACCCGAATGCGATTTTGAAAGACACTGACCGTTGCTCGCAACGGGACATCATCGAAATACGAAACGAGGGCTTCCGACAAAGGCGTCAATACTTCGCGCTCGACAGCGCGTTTGAGCGGCCGCGCGCCATAACGAGGATTAAACCCAACCTGAACCAGACGTTCGGCCACGCCCGCCTCGATTTCCAAATCGATCTGTCGCAGACGCAAACCGTCGCGGAGCTTCAACATTTCGAGCTGCCGTTGCGCGATCTGCAACACCTGCTGCCGCGTGAGCGGCCGAAACGGGACAATGGCATCGAACCGATTGTAAATCTCGGGACGCAGAAAACTCCGCACCGCATCCGAAAAATGCTCCGTCGCCTCCGGTGTGATCGAGTTGTCCGCCCGGAATCCGGCCGGGCCGCGCTGAAAACTTTGCGACCCGAGATTCGAGGTCATGACGATGACACTGTTGCTGAAATCGGCCACACGCCCGGCCGCATCGGTCAGGCGTCCGTCGCCGAGCATTTGCAGCAGCAGATCGAAAAAACTGGCATCGGCTTTTTCAAATTCATCCAGGAGGACCACGCTGAATGGCTGTTCGCGAATCCGCGCCGTGAGCAACCCCTCGACGCCGGTGCTGCCGCCGATTAACCGTTGAACCGCCGCCGGATCGCTGAATTCATTAAGGTCGAACCGCACCAGCCGCGCGGCGTCACCAAATAGAAACTCCGCCAGCGCTTTCGTCAGCTCCGTCTTGCCGGTGCCGGTCGGGCCAATGAAAAGCAGCGACGCGAGCGGCTTTCGCGGACGCGCCAGCCGCGCTTTGATGAGCGCAAGGATGTCCAGCACCTGCCCGACCGCTTCCTCCTGCCCGATGACGCGGCGCCCGAACCATTCGCCAGTCGAGCCGAGATCGAGCGGAACGTGATCCTCCAACAA
>JBFMDG010000966.1:0-2243 GCA_040754135.1 Verrucomicrobiota bacterium | reverse complement strand
ATTTTTTGCATGGCCAATGGCGGCGCGAACCGCCCGAGTGGATCATGTTGCCCGCGGCCAACCGCCCAAGCCTGCCTCCCTCCGCGCATTCCATCGAGAGAGCCAACTGGGCCGTTCTCTTCCACTTCGCCTCTGCCGGCTGGCCGCGCGTCCCGTATGGAGCCGAGCACACCCGGTATTATGAAGATGTGGAGCGAGGCGACGCCGGCGGCACCGCGCTTCGCTCGGATTCAACGCGCGTCTCGCGCCGGCACGTGATTCGTAACGAGGCGGGCACAGGCGCAACTTCGGTCTTCACGTTTTACCTGCCGGTGTATCACCAATCGTTGCTCGAAGAGTCGCATCATGCACTCTCGAAGCTCCAGGGCGTGGCTGTGGCGGCGCGCGAGAGTCATCGCAAAGGGCTGATCTTCGCCTCGTTCAGCATGGAACAAGTGCTTCAGAGCGTCTTCGGCGCTGGGCCGAACCCGGTCGAGTTTGAAATTTTTTCGAGCCGGAAACCGCGGCGCTCCGAATGGCTCAATGACGGCCGCGGCGCAATGCGGTTCGGAGATCCAAGCCACAAACCCTATTTCAGCCGCGTCGAACGCATGCCGTGGTACGGCGACAGCTGGTCGGTTTATTTTTACACCACGCCTGTATTTGAGGCGGCTTCGCTTCGGTACCGCCCCTGGCTCGCAGTGATCATCGGTCTGCCCATCAGTTTCCTCATGGCCGGCATCACCTGGGTGCAAGCGCGCGGACGAGCCAAAGCAGAACGGCTGGCAGAATCGCTGCGCCGTTCGGAAGCGAGCTTGCAAGTCGCATTGAAAGAGCGGGAACAGATCAGCCGCGATTTGCACGATGGCACCATTCAATCGATTTACGCAGCCGGCCTGGGATTGAATCGCTGCCGTGAATTGCTTCGCCGCATGGATCTGCCCGCGGCCGAGGCGCAGCTGAACGGAAGCCTCGAGCAATTAAACGCCGCTGTCGTCGAGCTGCGCCAATTCATCCTCAGCCTCGAAGCCGAAGTGCGCAGAGGCTTGCAGTTGGATCAGGTTCTGCCCGCTTTGATCGAGCGCTTGCGCAAAACTACCGATGCCGAGCTGGAATTGTCGATCGACCCGTCGGCCGTGAATGGACTTGAACCATCGCAAACGATCCATCTGCTGAATATCGCGCGCGAAGCGCTCAGCAACAGCTTGCGCCACGCTCAACCCCGCCGGGTGAAAGTCCATCTCACACGCCAGAATGGAACCCGCCAATTGCGAGTGCAGGACGATGGCATGGGCTTCACACCTGGAAAAAGCGTCACCGGCCTCGGATTGCGCAACCTGGCGTCGCGCGCCGCCGAAATCCCCGCACAGCTCAAAATTGATTCCGCTCCCAATGCCGGAACCATCGTGAGCGTCGAGTGGTCCGACAAATGAGCCCAGCAAAACCCATGACGAATAAGCCGATTCGAGTGTTGTTAGTCGATGACCATGACGTCGTCCGCGCCGGATTGCGCGCGCTGCTCAGCACCGCGCCGCATATCCAGGTGATCGGTGAGGAACGAACCGCCATCGGCGCTGTCACCGCCGCAAAATGCCTGGCTCCCGACGTGGTCATTCTCGATTTGCGGCTTCCCGACGGCGACGGGTTCAGCGCATGTCAGCAGATCAAACAAGCGCGTGCCAAAACCGGGGTGTTGGTCCTCACGTCCGTGGCCGATGATCAAACCATTCTCGCTGCCATCCGTTCCGGCGCCGACGGCTATTTGCTCAAAGACGTGGTGGGTGTGGACATGGTCGGCGCGGTGGAAAAAATCGCATCAGGCGGTTCACTGCTTGATCCGGTCACGACGCGCCGGGTCATGGAGCAGCTGCGGTCGGGTTCATCGACGAGCGGCGCCGCCAAAAGCCAGCGGCTGGAGGAGTTGTCCGCGCAGGAAATGCGCGTGTTGGCGGAAGTGGCCAAAGGCCGGACCGACAAAGAAGTCGCGGAAACGTTGCATTTGAGCGCGAAGACAGTGCGGAATTATCTGGATAATATTTTCTCGAAGCTGGGGGTGAATTCACGCACGCAAGCGGCGCTGGTTTACGAGCGCTCGCGTTCGTCGCTCGAGCGGGGGGGGTGAAGGGGGGAAGGGGTTCAATGGTTAAATGGGTTACATGGTTAAATGGGTTACATGGCGGAACTGCGCTGCTTTCAGAATTCGTAGCATCGAATGTGAGTTCGATCACTTATTCATGGTCGAAGCGTGCTGAACCATCCGTGGC
>JBFMDG010000965.1:0-2252 GCA_040754135.1 Verrucomicrobiota bacterium | reverse complement strand
CGGTGATGCTATGCCGAATGGCGGGAAACTTATCATCAGCACGCGCACGGTGGCGTTCGAGGCGAACGCGCCCCGATCGCAGCCGGAGGCCAAGCCGGGTGATTATCTGCATTTGCAGGTGAAAGATTCCGGTCAGGGGATTGCCCCCGAGCTTTTGCACAAGATTTTCGAGCCGTTCTTCACCACCAAAGAACCAGGCAAAGGAACCGGGCTCGGTCTATCGATTGTTTATTCCATCGTTAAAGAGCATCAGGGTTGGATCGATCTCCGCAGCGAGGTTGGCGTGGGCACGACGGTGGATGTTTACTTCCCCAAATCGGACAAGGTCGAGTTGCAGGATGTCCTCTCCGGCTGGAGTCGCACGCGCTCTCACGTGAGGCAAGCGGCCACCATTCTTTATGTGGAAGACGATGCCACGCTGCGAATGCTCTATCAGCAATTGCTCGGGCAGGAAGGTTATCGGGTGCATGTGGCGGCCTCTGGACCGCAGGCTTTAAAGCTATTCGAGAACCCTGCATTCCAGGTGGACCTGCTTGTCTCGGACATCGTGATGCCGGGTGGCATGTCTGGCGTGCAATTGGCCGCGGAGATCGAGACCAAAATGCCTGGAATAAAAGTGCTGTTGGTGACCGGGTATAGCCCGGAAAAACTGCCGGAGATCGACGAACGATTTCACTTGCTCCTCAAGCCGTTTTCGAAAGACGAGCTGGTCGATAAAATCGAAACGCTGCTGCAGCTCGCGCCGGCATCGGCGGAAGCGCGCAATCCGCGAGACGCCTGCACAACGTAACGCAGCCGTCCCGGCGGCAGCTTCATGCATCATCCCCATGCGTGTGGGAGGGCAACAAGCGTCCTCCCGTCATTTTCTTTGTCGAAAACCTTGTCGGCAACTTTGTCGGGAAGATTTTCAATCGACGAAGTTTGCGACGAAGTTTGCGACGAATTCCATTTCGCATTGGGCGCATGTCGCGATACGTCGTATCTTCCGAGGCATGAGGTATTGCTGGGTTAAGCGCGTCACTCTCGTGACGATATTTCTCGCGATCGAGGGATTGGGCATCAGTGCTTCCGCGCAAGAGCAAAAGAACACCGGCCCGAAAGAAGTGCGGCTTTTTGGCGGCGCGTTGCATCCAAAATAATCACCGCGCGCCGGTTCCGGACCGGGTCGATCTCTTTGCTTTGCCCTATTTGTGGTGGCGTTACACGCATAACAAGGTCGGAGGCGGCCGCGCCCCGGCGAAGAACCTTCAGCCCGCGGGAGCGTCGGAAGATTTCAGCCGTGTCGATCCGATGGCAACGCTCTTTTGGAATCCGCCTGGTGCGATCGCAGATCAGGATCTTTACCATGGGTTTGGCCGATCCAAACTGCCCGATTGGGAAGGAACCTTGTGGAATTACGCCGCGCCCAAGACCAGCTACGGGAACAAACCGGGATTCGAAATCGCGGCCGGCGATGTGACCCTCAAGGTCAAGTTTGGTGAGATTCATTCCGAGCCTTTTACCGCGCGCATTTTTCACGCACTCGGATTCCATGCCGAGCCGACGGATTATTCCCCAGGGTTGCGCGTGAAGTATGATCGGCGGATTTTTCGGGAGTTTAATTTGCGCCGGCCGATGCGCACGAAAATCTGTTTGCTCGGTATCATCCCATTGCAGGAATACAACTTTCAGCCTTACGCCGATCCTTTCGAATATGTGGCGCACGCGGTGTTGAAGGATGGCTCGCGTATTTCGAATCGTGAACTGAAAAAACGGCTCTTCCGAAATGCGACCCGCCCGCGCCCGGAAGCAAACCCGGCGAATTTTCGCATCGAGTTTGAACAAACCATCGATCATCTCATGACCATCCCCGCGAATGTGCAATGGAAAGACGATCGGGTCCGAAGTCTTGGACCGTGGGATTTTGAAGGTCTGGATCATCCCCACCGGCGCGAATTGCGCGGCTTATGTCTCCTGGCCGCCTGGGTGGGATGGTACGATTCCCGATTCGATAACACTCGAGTCAAACGGGTGAAAGACGCGTCCGAATCCGCGAATGAACTCCGCTTTTTTGTGACCGACCTGGGCGGCGGGATGGGGGAAGCGTCCACCTGGCTTTTCAAGCGCAAAGGCGAATCGCCGAACCATTTCAAATGGGACTTCACACAAACCGATCGGAGCGGGCGTTTTCGAGTCAAAGGCTTTGAGCCAATTGAACGCACGCCGGCTTTTGAACAAATGACCCTCGACGATGCGCGATGGATGGGCCGGCA
>JBFMDG010000964.1:0-2253 GCA_040754135.1 Verrucomicrobiota bacterium | reverse complement strand
CTGAACTCGGCAAAGGAGAGAGTGCTGTGAAGGCCCGCGTCGTGAACGCTCCCGATTCCCGCCGCGAATTATTCAAATTGCAGTGGGACGGAGCCACGGCATTGCCGATGGAAACTTATGTGCCGCCAGGCCAGAGCCGCACCGTGATGTTGCCGCTCATCACCAATGGACCCGCGCCGCAGCGCTTGTTGCTCACCGGAGACGATTGCGATTTTGATAACGCGGCGTATCTCGTTCCCCCGGCCGCGGACGAAATCTCCGTTTTTTTCATCGGCAGCGATGTGGCGTCAGATGCGTCGAAAATGTTGTTTTATTTGGAACGCGCTTTTCAACAGAGCCGCCGGCAAGTGGTGCGTCTGACGGCGCGAAAGCCGGGCGAGCCAATTGTGGAATCGGAGCTGGCAAAAGCGGCTTTGATCATTCTGGCGGACACGGGGAGCGCAACCGATCAGTTCCGCCCGGTGCTCGAAGCGGGGAAGACGATCCTGCTTGTGATGCGGAGCGCCGAACCAGCGGCATGGCTCTCGAATCTGTTGAACGCGGGAGCAATTCCCGCCGAAGAAGCGACGGTGAAGAATTACGCCATGCTGGGTGAAATCGATTTTCAACATCCGCTCTTCACGCCTTTTTCCGATCCACGGTTCAGTGACTTCACGAAAATTCATTTTTGGAAACATCGAAAACTTGATGCGCAAACGCTGCCGGGAGCGCGAGCCGTGGCCCGGTTTGATAATGGTGATCCGGCATTGCTGGAAATTCCGGTGGGCCGTGGCCGTGTCCTGGTGTTGACCTCGAGCTGGGAACCGAAAGACAGCCAGTTGGCGTTATCATCGAAATTTGTTCCACTGCTCTACTCGATTCTCGAACAGGCCGATCCCTCGTTCAGAGGAAATGCCCCGGCGCAATATTTCGTGGGTGATGAAATTCCGATTCCGCAAACGAGCGGATCCTCAGCCGTGACAGTGCGAAAACCGGATGGCCAATCGGTGACCTTGCCGGCCGGGCAGGCTCGTTTTCGTGAGACCGATTTGCCAGGCGTTTACACGATCACGTCTGCAATTCCGCCGGCACGTTTTGCTGTGAATCTGGACCCGGCGGAAAGCCGGACCTTGCCATTGAGTTTTGATCAGCTCGAACTGCTTGGATTGCCCCTGGCCTCTCCGGCGGTGGATGAGGCGAAGCTTGCCGAAAAACAACGGCACCTTCACAATGCCGATTTGGAAAATCGCCAGAAGATCTGGCGATGGTTGATTGTGGCCGCAATCGTGGTATTGATGCTCGAGACTGGCGTGGCAGGGCGGCTGGCCCGCCGGTACACAACCGAAGCGACAACCTGATGGACGCACGTCTACAAGCCCAATTGGACCCGATCGTTCGCTTGGAGCGGCGGGTGAAACTTTTCCGCGCATTGGCCGCTTGCTGGGGATCGGCCGCCGTCGGCCTGCTTCTGCTCATTCTGGCGTACTATTTCACCGGCTGGTTTTCCTCCGCGCTGGTGGTGGCGTTGCTCGCAACTGTTGGAGTAGTGGCGTTGGTCGCCTCGCGGAGAATTCGTTCGAACACCCCCAATTATCTCCAACTGGCTCGTCGTATTGAAACGGAACATCCCGAACTCAACGCGCTGTTGCTGGCTGCCATTGAACAAAGGCCAGAACCGGGCGCGGAAAATCTTTCCTTCCTGCAAAAGCGTGTCGTGCGGCAGGCGGTTCAACATGGACAAAAACATGATTGGGGTCATACGCAGGCCGAACGCCTCCTTTTCGCGCAAAGCGCCCAATGGGTGGCGATTGCTGTTTTGCTGCTGGCACTTTTCGGCATCGAAAAATTGACGCCGGGAACCACTGGATCGGGAGCGGCGTTGATTGGTGGATTAAGTGTGACACCGGGAGACACCTCGTTGGAGCGAGGCAGCAGTCTGGTTGTGTTGGCGCGTTTTCCGGGGCGCCTGCCCTCTCAGGCCACACTGGTGGTCCAATCGGCAAAAGATGAACCGCGCCGAATCCCGCTGGTGAAGAATCTCGATGATCCGGTTTTTGGCGGCACCATTCCCGAAGTTTCCGGCGATCTCCTTTATCGAGTCGAGTACGACAACAAAGGCACGCGCGAATTCAAAGTAACGGTTTTCGACTTCCCAGCGCTGGTCAAAGCGGACGCGCATCTGGATTTTCCTGAATATACCGGGCTGCCGGATAAAACCATCGAGGACACCCGCCAATTCAGCGCCGTCGAAGGAACGCAACTCGATTACGTGTT
>JBFMDG010000963.1:0-2253 GCA_040754135.1 Verrucomicrobiota bacterium | reverse complement strand
CTGTGACTCGCAGCGGATTCCCGCTCACGACGCCCAAAACCACTCCACGACGTCTCGCCTTCGCGCACCTTGCTGCGACTTATAAAGCCGCGCTCCGGAGCGCGAGTCTGTGACTCGCAGCGGATTCCCGCTCACAACGCGCCAAAACCACTCCACGACGTCTCGCCTTCGCGCACGTTGCTGCGGCTTTTAAAGCCGCGCTCCGGAGCGCGAGTCTGTGACTCGCAGCGGATTCCCGCTCACAACGCGCCAAAATCACTCCACGACGTCTCGCCTTCGCGCACGTTGCTGCGGCTTTTAAAGCCGCGCTCCGCGACGCGCGCTGTCAGTTATTTTTGCCATTGCAACGAACCGCTTGTTGGCTAAAGTCCTCCCGAACCAACAACTGACTGCGGCGAAAACTTTTTTCCGGAGCGTCGTGTGAAAAGCCTTGTCAACATCTCGGTCAACGGAACCCCTCAACAACACGAAGTCGAACCCCGCATGCTGCTGGCGCATTTTTTGCGGGACGTGTGCAACCTCACCGGCACACACATCGGCTGCGATACCACCTTGTGCGGCGCCTGCACGGTGTTGCTCGATGGCAAAGCCGTCAAATCCTGCACCCTTCTGGCCGTGCAAGCGGATGGCGCCAAAGTCACCACCATTGAAGGCCTCGCCCGCAACGGCCATTTGCATCCGGTCCAGGAGGGGTTTTGGGAATGTCACGGCCTGCAATGCGGCTATTGCACGCCAGGCATGATCCTGTCCGGTGTGCAACTGCTCGAATCGAATGCCAATCCCACGCGCGATCAAATCGCCCACGCGCTCGAAGGCAATCTTTGTCGTTGCACCGGTTATTCCCACATCATCGACGCCATTGAGTACGCGTCGAAAAAGATTTCCAGCGCCGCTCCAGCCACTGAACCCGCACCCGCACCGGCGCCGGCTCCCGCCGCCGAAGACTGACGCTTTTCACCAAAGGCCAAGCCATGATTGCTCGCACTCCTAAAGGATACGTTGGCAAACCGCTCAAGCGCGTCGAAGATCCGCGTCTCATCAAAGGCATCGCCACTTACGTGGACGATTTGAAACTTGCCGGCATGCTGCATGCCGCGATTTTGCGCAGTCCTTACGCGCACGCGCAAATTACCGCGATTCACACCGCCAAAGCGCGCGAAGTTCCGGGTGTGATCGGCGTGTTCACTGGCGCCGATGTGAATGAGCAATGCGGTCTGGTCCCATGCGCCTCGCCGATGGCCGATCAAAAAATGCCCAAGCACACCGTGCTGGCGGGCGACCGGGTTTATTTCGTGGGGCATCCGGTGGTGGTGGTGGTGGCGCGCGACCGCTACATCGCTCGGGACGCGCTCGATTTGATCGATGTGGATTACGATCCGCTCCCGGTGGTGACCGATCCGGAAAAGGCGCTCGCGCCCGAGTCGTCTCTGACGCATCCGGATCTGGGCACGAACGTGGCCTACACCTGGACCATCGCCAATGGCGATCTCGAAGCCGCTTTTCAACAAGCCGATCGCGTCATCAAACAACGCATGGTGCATCAACGCCTCATTCCGATGGCCATTGAACCGCGCGGATGTGTGGCCTCGTGGCATGCGGGCGAGCAGGCACTCACCTTGTGGACCTCAACGCAAATTCCGCATCTGGTGCGAACATTGTTGCCCGGCATGATCGGCGTCCCCGAAAACAAAATCCGGATTGTCGCGCCGGAAGTGGGCGGCGGTTTTGGCTCGAAGTTGAATTTGTATGCGGAAGAAGCGCTCTGCAGTCATCTGGCAATGCGCTTGAATGCGCCGATCAAATGGATTGAATCCCGCCGCGAAAATGCGTCGGCGACCATTCATGGCCGCGATCAGATTGGCGAGTATGAAGTGGCGGTGAAAAATGACGGCACGGTGCTCGGCATCAAATCCCGCACCATTGCCGACATTGGCGCCTACAATCAATTGCTCACGCCGGCCATCCCGACGCTCACCGGGCTGATGCTGACCGGCTGTTACAAATTCAAAGCCATGCGTATGGATATCACCGGCGTGTACACGAACAAAATGTGCACCGATGCTTATCGCGGCGCCGGGCGGCCGGAAGCCACTTACGTGATCGAACGGCTCGTCGATTTGATTGCGGATGAACTGGGATTGGACCCGGTGAAAGTGCGGTTGAAAAACTTTCCCAAACCGAACGAGTTTCCATTCAACACCGCCACTGGCCTCACTTACGACAGCGGCAATTACCAGGGCGCTTTGCGCAAAG
>JBFMDG010000962.1:0-2253 GCA_040754135.1 Verrucomicrobiota bacterium | reverse complement strand
ATCGCCCATATCGACCATGGGAAAACGACGTTGTCCGACCGGCTGTTGCAACGCACCGGAACGATCGCCGACCGCCAGATGCAGGACCAACTGCTGGACTCCATGGATTTGGAGCGAGAGCGGGGGATTACCATCAAGGCGCACCCGGTGACGATGCATTACCGGGCCAAGAACGGTGAAATGTATGAGTTGAACCTCATCGACACGCCGGGCCACGTCGATTTCTCCTACGAAGTCTCCCGCAGCTTGAGCGCCTGCGAAGGAGCGCTTTTGATCGTGGATGCGGCCCAGGGAGTCGAAGCCCAGACCGTCGCCAACGTTCATCTGGCGATGAAACAGGAGCTGACCATCGTCCCGGTCATCAACAAGATCGACCTGCCACACGCCAACGTCCCGCAGGCGCGCACGCAGTTGGAAGACATCCTGGCCATCGAAGGCGACAGCGCCATCCTCGCCAGCGCCAAAGAGGGCATTGGCATCGAGGATATTCTCGAAGCCATCATTCAGCGCATACCGCCGCCGCAGGCCAGCAAAGGAACCGGATTGCAGGCGCTGGTGTTTGATTCTTACTTCGACACCTACAAGGGCGTCGTGATTCTGGTGCGCGTGTTCAACGGCGAGCTGAAGCCCGGGATGCACGTCAAACTGCTGCACTCCAACCGCACGGCGGAAGTCAAGGAAGTGGGCAGTTTCAATCCCAAGCCGTATCCGCGTGAAATACTGGAAACCGGCGAGACCGGCTACATTACCGCCAACATCAAAAGCCCCAAAGATGTCAAAATGGGTGACACGATCACTGATTCCCAGAATCCCTTGGGAACGTTGCCGGGCTTCCAGGAAATTCACCCGATGGTGTTTAGTGGCATTTATCCCATCAACACGGCCGATTACGAGCATTTGAAGGCGAACCTCGCGAAGCTGCAATTGAATGATTCGGCGTTCGTGTACCAGCCCGAAAGCTCGGTGGCCCTTGGCTTCGGTTTCCGCTGTGGTTTCCTGGGCCTGCTCCACATGGAAATCGTCCAGGAGCGGCTGCGTCGCGAATACGAGATGCATATCATCGCGACCTATCCGAGCGTCATCTATCGCGTGACGATGACCGATGGCACCGTCAAGGAAATCGACAACCCCGCATTTTTGCCGGCGGTGAATTACATCAACAAAATTGAGGAGCCAACAGTCCAGGCGTTCATCATTTGCCCGAACGAATACATCGGCGACCTGATGATGCTAGTCGCGGAAAAGCGGGGGAACATCGACCACACCGAAACACTGGATTCGCGGCGCGTCATGCTCACCAGCAAGTTGCCCCTCAACGAAATCCTCATCGATTTCCATGACCGCATCAAAAGCATCACCCGCGGCTACGGCTCGATGGATTACGAGCATTCCGGCTATCAGGAATCGGAGATGATCAAACTGGACATGCTTGTCAACGCCGAGCCGGTCGATGCGTTCTCGTGCATCGTCCATCGCAGCAAGGCGGAGGGCAGGGGACGCGCCCTGGCCGCAAAGCTCAAGGAAGTCATTCCGAAACAACAATACGCCGTGGCCATCCAGGCGGCCATCGGCGGAAAGATTGTCGCCCGCGAAACCGTCAGCGCCATGCGCAAGGACGTTACCGCCAAATGCTATGGCGGTGATATCACGCGCAAGCGCAAGCTGCTGGAGAAACAAAAGGAAGGAAAGAAGCGCATGAAAGCCTTTGGCACCGTGAACATTCCCCAGGAAGCTTTTATTGAGGTGCTTAAGGCCTGATATGCTCTGGCAGTGGCTCACGTCACATACGGTCCGGCAAGCCACCGACATGTGGAAACATGTCCGGAAGCTGCTCAACGCCCAGCGCGACATCCTTTCACCGCAGGCCGTTTCCGGCATTGAACAGGCCGTCAGCGAGATGCGCGCCGCCTTGGCCGCCAAGGCCGGCAAGAAGGCGTTGCTCGAGCAGATGGATAAACTGGAGGAGGCGGCGCGCAAATGGCTCAAGCCTTACCCGAATGCCAATGCCCGTGAAAATGTCGAAGTCATCCTGGTCGCCATTGCCGTGGCCATGGGCATTCGCACGTTTTTCCTGCAACCGTTCAAAATTCCCACCGGCTCGATGCAGCCGACGCTTTACGGCATTACTTCGGAGAATTTTCGGCACAATCCGGAGTTCAAACCGCCGGGCGGTCTCGCGTGGTTTGGTGAGGTTCTGAAAGGTGTTTCCTACATTCACGAGGTCGCGCCGGAAGACGGTGAGTTCAACGGCGC
>JBFMDG010000961.1:0-2265 GCA_040754135.1 Verrucomicrobiota bacterium | reverse complement strand
CAAGCCAGAACTTCCCGCTTTTGAAACGCGCGCCGGCGTTGAACTCCACCGATTTCCCAACCCGGCAGGGTTTTTTTATTGGAATTGGCGGCAGGAAAACGCTTCCGCGTCCGCATTGCTCCGGCGTCTGCGGCGGCGCACCGGTGAAAAAACCATCGTGATTTTGTGCCACGCTTTCCTGGCGCCGGCCGCGCGCCGCGAGCGCGGCAACACGCTATTTCTTTTCACCGGTCCGTGGGCGGAAGAATTCCTGTTCGCCCGGCGAGCCTTGACTCGTTCGCGATGGCAATGCTGGCGCGACAACGTCATCGCTTCGATGATGCGGCGCACGGAAAGGGAGGCATTGCAAAATGTCCGCGGAGTTTTGACGATCAGCCGCTACTATGAAAAACAACTTCCACTCTGGCATGGCCCGCAGCTTGCCCCGGTGACGATGATTTCCGGAGGGGTCAACCTCGATCAATTTCGCCCGCTGCAGGAGCGGTTGGAAATTCGCGCCCGATTTGGGCTGGCCTCGGAACAGTTTTTATTTTTAACGCTGCGCCGGTTGGATCCGCGCATGGGCCTGATGACACTCATTGAAGCTTTTGCGGCCGTGCAGCCGGAATTTCCGCAGGCGCGTTTGTGGTTAGCGGGCCAGGGAAGTTACCGTGAAGCATTGGAACGGAAAATCCAGGAAGGGAATCTCGAGGGAAAAGCAAAACTCGTCGGATTTATTCCCGAACTCGATTTGCCGTCTTACCTCAATGCCGCCGATTGCATGGTCATGCCTTCGCTCGATCTCGAAGGCCTGGGCCTGGCCACACTGGAATCTCTCGCTTGCGGCACGCCCGTTCTCGGCTCACGGGCTGGAGCAACGCCGGAATTGTTATCGCCCCTCGATCCCGAGCTGTTATTTGATCCGGATTCAGCCTCCGATCTCGCGCGGAAATTGCGCTGGGTTCTATCCAAACCGGACGTGTTGCCCACGTCAGTCCGGTGCCGGCAACATGTGCAAAATCACTTCACCTGGGATCGAACGGTTTCGGCGCTGGAACACGCCTGTCGCGAAGGAGCCGCCCATTGAAAATTGTCGAACTCGGAAAGTTTTATCCTCCGCATTATGGCGGGATCGAAACTTTGTTGCGCTCGTGGTGTGAAGGATTCGTCGCTTCCGGCGCAGAAGTCGATTGTGTTGTCGCCCATGATCATGCTCAAACCGTGCACGAGCAGATCGGCGGCGTGCGCGTCCATCGGTTCGCCAGTTTCGGCACTCTTCTTTCCACTTCGATTTGCCCGGGTTATCTGAGGGCGCTCGGACGGTATCCCGCGGATTTGTGGCACTCGCATTTTCCCAATCCGCTGGCCGACGTGGCCGTGTTAACCTCGTCGCGTCGCACGCCGCTAGTCATTTCGTACCATAGCGATATCGTGCGGCAGGCCGGTTTGATGCGGCTTTACGGCGGGGTTGTGCGGCGACTGCTTGATCGAGCGGCGCGAATCATTGTCGCCACGCCGCGGCATTTCGAGTTTTCTCCCTGGTTGCAACCGTTTGCCGCCAAAACGGAGGTCATTCCTTTCGGCATCAATCTCGACCGTTTATCTGCGGTGGACCCCGCGCACGTGGCTGAATTTCGCGCGCGAGCAAAAGAGCATCCGATCCTCCTGACCATTGGACGGCTGGTGGGATACAAAGGTCACCGCTACCTGCTGGAAGCGGCACGCGAACTCGACGCGCTTGTTTGGATCGTGGGGAACGGTCCGCTAGAAACCGAGTTGCGGCGCCTGACTCGCGAATGGCAATTAGAAGATCGGGTCCGTTTCTGGGGATCGGTGAGCGACGCGGATCTGCCGGCCATGCTTCACGCTTGTGATGTATTTGTGTTGCCGTCGATCACGCCCAACGAAGCGTTCGGCCTGGTGCAGGTGGAAGCGATGGCCTGTGGGAAGCCCGTTGTAAGTTGCGATCTGCGTTCCGGAGTGCCGTTCGTGAATCAGCATGGCGTGACCGGGTTGGTCGTTCCGCCGGCCAACAGTTCGGCGTTGGCCGAGGCTTTGAAGCGGCTCCTGGGCGATGAAGAACTGCGCCAGCAAATGGGCCGGGCCGGACGCGATCGAGCCCACAAAGAGTTTGCCGAAAAGGTCATGATCGAGCGATACTGGGCCTGTTTCGAACGCCTCACGGCGTGACGGAATGAAAACTTATATCGCAGTTCTGATTCTCTCAGCGTTGGCGTCCTTTGGTTTAACTCCGTGGGTGCGCCGTTTGGCTTTTAAATTGGGAGC
>JBFMDG010000960.1:0-2270 GCA_040754135.1 Verrucomicrobiota bacterium | reverse complement strand
CACTTTCCCCGGAAAGTTCATCCATCGCCTGCACCAGGAATTCATCGCCCCGGCGTTCAGCCGATTTGAACCGAACGTAATTGGCGAGGGTGGCCCCGTGTGCGGCCGCGGAGCGCAGCGTGTCCAGAACCAAGCGGGCGTCCTGCGTGAATCCATCATAATAACGGACCGCGCCGGTCAGGTTCGTTGTTTTGAGCCCGGGAACCCGCTCGAAAAGTTCTGGAAGTTCGAGCGTGGCCGATGGGCCCAGATTGCGGCCGCGACAGAGCCAGTCGTAAATCTTTACGCCCACGCGTAATTGCCAAAACGGCCAGCCGCGCCCGCGATAACTTGGAAATACAAAGGCCAGCGGCGCCGCCAGATGGGGCGCGATTCTATGGAGAATGGTTTTCTCGACGCTCGCTTCGTGGACCAATCCAACGCGGCCTTGGGCGAGGTAACGAATGCCACCATGGAGCAATCGGCTCGACCGGCTGCTCGTTCCAAACGCGAAATCGTTTCGATCAATCAACCCCACCCGCAACCCGCGCATGGCGGCGTCCCGCGCCACACCCGATCCGACGATGCCGCCGCCGAGCACGAGCAAATCGAGCCGGTCCTGCGACAGTTTTTCGAGCGCCTGGTGAGAGGATCGGGTGCCATTCATACCGAAACCAATGTGCGCCGAGCCCAATCGAGAATGGTGCCGAATTCCTGCAATCCCTGCACCACCATGTCGGGCGGCGTTTCAGCCGCAGCGGCATCAGCGCGCGTTGCTTCCCCGCTGAGGACAAGCACGCTTAACACTCCGATCTGCCGCGCCATCGCGATGTCGGTGGACAATCGATCGCCCACCATCGCGAGGTGATGAGAGGAGATTTGATGCTGTTCGAGAATGGTGTCGAGCATGGCCGGATCTGGTTTTCCGAGCACGGCGTCCGGCCTGCGCCCGGTCGCCTCACGCAATGCCGCGCAGACCGATCCACAATCCACCAGCACCGTTCCATGGTCGGCGGGGCAAACTCGATCCGGATGGGTGGCCAGATACAATTTCCCTTGCTTGATCCACCAGGCCGCGCGGCATAGCCGATGGTACTCGAGCGCGGTGTCGAATCCCACCACCACCGCGTCAGGTTCGATTTCAGAATCCTGCCCGAGACATTCAAAACCCGCGGCCGCGATTTCGCCGATGAGGCTGGTGGTGCCAAGGACAAACAATCGTCGAACGCCGGGGTGATGCTTGCGCAGAAAGCGAATCGTGGCGTGCGTGGAAGTGACGATCTGGTCCGCTTCAGCAGGAATGCCCAGAGCGCGCAGATGTTCGAGATAATCCGAAGTGCTGCGCGAGGAATTGTTCGTCACAAAGGTGTAGCCGATTCCCAGTGTTCCCAGTTGCCGGAGAAAAGGAACGGCCGTCGGGAACAGTTTTCCGGCGCAATAAATCGTTCCATCCAGATCCAGAGCAATGTGACGAAGAGCAGCCACACGATGCCGCAAGGGCGACGTCACGGTTGCTGTGCCCAGCAAAGCGGCCATCGACTGCATCTCCGGATCCAGCGTGAGAGAATCTTTCATTTCGAGCCTGACAATAAGGACAAGCCGGCTGTTTCGGATTCAGCATCGAACTGAATCGAAGCGGCGGCAAAGCGGAATCGAGAGGGATCTATCGAGCGATGGGTGGCGGCAGATCCCGGTCCCATTGCGACAACAGGTAGCGGTCCCACCATTTTTTCGTCGGCACCCACTCCGCGTGTCCGTCCGCAAACATGACATTCAGGCCATAAACTCCGTGATTGTTGCTTTTATCCGGATAATTTTCCAGCCCCGTATCGTCAGCGTCGAGCGTCAGGATGACATTCACCGGACTCAAAGGGGCCCCTTTGCGGATTTGCGTGCCGACGGTGACGGTGGTTTTCTTCACGTTCGGTTCGTCGAACCATCCCCAGATTTCGTAACTGGTGCCGAAACCTTTGTCGCGTCCGGTGTTGGCGTTGTTCGCCAGATAGCGCGGATGCGGGATGGTGTTGCGAGTATTGGGGCAGATGAACGTTTTTACGTTCGATATGTAAGTGGGATACAAACTGAGAAAACTGTCATCGGCAACGTTCGTCAGATACAAAAAATGCGGCGGGAAATCATCCGAGTAAAGATGGGTCGCAATGCCGATTTGACGGAGGTTGTTCACGCATTCGATGCGTTTGGCCTTGTCTTTGGCGCGGGACAGCGCGGGCAAAAGCATGCCGGCTAGAATCGCGATGATGGCGATCACAACCAGCAATTCGATGAGGGTG
>JBFMDG010000959.1:0-2274 GCA_040754135.1 Verrucomicrobiota bacterium | reverse complement strand
AGATCGATAAAATCACCATTGCGATAATAAGTGATCGTCTCGCCCTCCGGAATCTGTTGGAGCAGGTCGAGCTTAAATTTGCTCGGTTGCCCCGGGCGCTCGGTCAATCCCCCCAGGCGGCCGCTTTCGGAATCCTGGATCGCCTGTTGGCGTGTGGCCTCGATGCGCTCGAAGAGGTGGTTGGCTTTGATCTCCTTTTTCATCTCCGCTTCGATTTTTTCGAAGTCTTCGGGCGAGATGCGGTGCGAGCATTCGAGGTCGTAGTAAAAGCCGTTTTCGACCGGCGGACCGTAAGCGAATTGGGCATCCGGCCAGAGGCGCAAGATGGCCGTGGCCATGACATGCGCACAGGAATGCCGGATGCGTTCGAGCTCGGTCATTTTCTGTCGATCATCAAGAGACTTTCGTTCTTCGTTCATAAATTGAGTTTAACCACAGAGAGGCGGAGCGGAAGGCAGAGAATGAAAAGACTGTTTGTTTTCTCTGCGCCTGTGCGTCTGTGCGGTTGATTTGTTTGGATTCATTTCCGGGAAACAAAAACGCCTCGAATGGTGAAGTCGAGGCGTTGGCGTTCACGTTGGGCGTGAACGCTAAGTGGTAGTCGTTGTATCCCGCAAATTGAAATTCACGGGCAGACCTTACGAACCAGACGTGGGCTTGGCAAATGCAAAGTAGCTCGATAACTCGTTCAGCTACGGCCGCTCCGCACCACTCGAATTTCGGAAATCGGAAGCGGCTCGGCCCGGTTCGCTTTGAAGGTCATCACACCCGGCGAGCGATTCAACACAGCCGGCGAGCGACTCATCCCATTTCGGTTACATCGGCGGGGCCGGAGGTTCATAACACCGGCCATGAAACGATTTTTGATTGAGCCAGTGTGGACCGAATCGAAATCTCCCACGCGCCTCCCGGTGACGGTGCGTTCGACGCGTCTCATCGTACCGCCGGCCCCGCGCTTTGAAGCGATGGTTTACGCATCGCTGTTTTTGGCTGCGGTTTTGAGTCTGGCCAACCTCTTTTCCGGAATGGTCCATCTCACCGCTGATTCGCCGCGGATTGCCGCCACGTTTTTCAAACCGCCGCAGGATTCGTCGTTCGCCTCACAGCCGATGCAGGCGCTCACGAATGTGACGGGCGCCGGAAACGTGAAGCCATTGAACAAAGCACCGCTTCCCGCAGGCGGACCGGCGACGGATGATTGCAAAGCGAAAAAGCCCACACCCGGATAAACTTATTGATCGCCGCGTCCCACTAAAAATGAAAAGCCATCAGCCAGGATCGATTCGCCATGAAGGCGTGATGGTCTCGGTTGGCCTGCCAGCGCACTTCAGGAGCGAGCAGATCCGCGGGCCGCGGCCAGCGCAAATTTCAAAAGACACTCGAAGCCGATTGGGCTATATGAAGGCGTGTTCATGATCCTGGACAGCGTTAAACAGAGCCGGTCGCGGAAGTGGATTTTGCTCCTTCTATTCTGGACGGTGATGGCGGTGTTTTGCGCTACGCAGCTTTACGTCTCCCAGGCATTGATGAGCAAACCGGTGGCTTGGGCGGTCGCTTTGCGCCGATCTTTCGAGGAGTATTATCTCTGGGCCGCGTTGAGCGTGATCGTCATTCATCTGGCGCGCCGATTCAGTCTCGAAACGCGGACATTGCGCCATTGGATCCTCGTTCATATTGCCGGCGCGCTGGCCACGGCCTGTGTGTTCAGCCTGGGGCGGGCGGCGTTGCTGCATGGTCAGCGTTCTGTGGAGGGCTACGATTTCCAATTCTCCGTCGTGCTGCAAAAGCTGCTGCTCTATTACACGCATCAGAACGTAATGATTTACTGGGCGCTCATTCTCGCTTACACCGGTTATCATTACTATCAAAGGTACCGCCAGCGCGAACGGGAAGCGGCCGAACTTCAAACTCAACTCGTCGAGGCGCGCCTCGAAGCGTTGCGCATGCAGCTCAATCCTCATTTTCTGTTCAACACTCTCCACACCATTTCTTCGCTCATTCACTCGAATCCGGAAGCGGCGGATCGGACCGTGGCGCGATTGAGCGAGTTGCTTCGCACCAGTCTGGATCATGCCGACACGCAGGAAATTCCGTTGCGCCAGGAATTGGGATTTTTGGAGCGCTATTTGGAAATCGAGCAAACCCGGTTTCAAGACCGGTTAACGGTGGAAATGAAAATCGATGGCGATGTCCAGGAGGCGCTCGTCCCCTGCCTGATCCTGCAGCCGCTGGTCGAAAATGCCATCCGCCATGGCATCGAGCCGCGGGAAGACA
>JBFMDG010000958.1:0-2279 GCA_040754135.1 Verrucomicrobiota bacterium | reverse complement strand
AGGGGGGGCGTTATTTCAAAATCAAATATCCGGATGAAGAGATGGGATCAGAGTTTTCCTTTGTGTTTCATAGAGAAACAAGATGGCAGACAAAACTGAATTGCCTGGCAATGGCGGGTGAAGATTGGGTCGGTTTTGAACTCTGGTAAAAATCCCGTCGAAACTTTTACGACGTAGAGTTGGAACATGGGCAGAATGGAATCAATCAAGGTGGATGAGCGCTTCCTTACACTCGGTCCACTCGGTCAGATTATGGCGAATTACCGTAGCTGCGATTTCTGCCGCAACTATCTAATTGAATGACGACAAATCATTGCCGTCCGCCAGTGTCGGAATGCGCGGCGGAGACGGGTTTCGATTCGGGAGAACCGCGTTGGCGCAACCATATGGACAAGACAACCATGCTGCCGATTGCCAGGAATTCACTTTGCCAGTTTTGAAACGATTCGAACCAAAAACGGGATGTCCCAAAATATTGCATGGTGGTCAAGGGGCTTTCTCCATGCGCTTTCAGTTCGTCGTTAAATTTGTTCACTCCTCCCGCGGCATGGAGCACAAAGCAGCCAAGGAAAAGAATCAAAAAAGCTAAAGCCAGCGACTGCTCATAAAGGCGCAGAATCCAACCGCCTTTTCGCACCGGCCACGGCGCATTTTTCGCGGGCCGGTCCGAACGCGCATGAGCATCGACCGCTGATTTCTTGTGCGGATCTTTGGATTCGGCAGAGCCTTTTTGGTACAGGCAGGCGGTCAGGATGACGTAAACAAACATTTGCAGGAATTCGCTTTCCCAATTCTCCATTGTGGCTTCGAGAAAGTCGGCGCTCAGCACATACTGGCCAAAGCTGATGGGGTCTTCCCCATGTTCGCGCTGATTTCGATTGTGCTCGCGATGCCCGGTCAAGGACTGGCCGACGAAGAGGAAAACCAAAAAAAAGGTGAACAGGACAATCGACAAGCCATTTTCGCGAAAAATACGTTTCATAAGGAAAGAATATCATCGAATGCGCAGCTTTCAGGGCGCAATCGCACGGGTTGCGCCGAGCGGGTTGCGCCCATGGATTTGGATTCACCCGGAAGCATCATTCATCTTGCAGGAGTTCAAAAGAAGTTGCGTGTCATGGAAATTTTCCTGCATTCAATCCGATGTTGCCGGCAGTGCCGCGTTCGAATTAGGGTGAGTGCGATGACTGGCCGCAAGACCCAATGGAGAGTCAGTAGATGCAACCATTGATTCGTTTGTTTGTGTTGTTCGTTGTCGCGCCAGTTGCTGAGAAGTGTTGGGCGGGCGAGCCGGTGGCAGCTGAACTGGGAAGGTTAATCGATCGACAAATCGAAACACGTTTGGACGAGGAAGGTGTGCGCGCCGCGGAATTGGCAGACGATGCAGAATTCATTCGACGGATTCATCTCGACCTCCACGGCACCGTCCCCTCGCTGGAAGTGGTTAGGCTGTTCCTGAGCGATCCTGACTCTGACAAGCGGGCACGCCTGGTTGATTCACTGTTGGCGGACGAGCGATACGGATACTTTCTCGCCGACATCTGGCAGGGTTACTTAATTTCGCCACTCGCCGATGACCCGACAAAGCGCGCGGAACGGTTCCGGAACTGGCTGGAGGGGCAGTTCAACACGAGAACCTGGGACGCGATCGTCGCCGATTTGCTCACCGCGACCGGAAAGATGGAAGATAACGCGGCGGTAACTTACCTGATCGAGGGCCGGTTGCCGCGCTCGGCGACGGACCTGACGGATCTGACTTCGCGGTATTTCCTGGGGATCCGATTAAATTGTGCTCAGTGCCACGATCATCCGTTCGTGAATTGGAAGCAGGAGGAGTTCTGGGGGATGGCGGCGTTCTTCACGCAGATCCAGACCCCGAAGCGCGCCAAGCAAGTCTACGAGCGAGGCGTGGTGGATGATCCCAAAGTGACACTCGCGAGCTTGCGGGACGCTGGCATGCTGGACGGGTTCATGATTCGTCCGCCAACCTTTCTCGGCGAGCGGGAATTGTTGTTGGCACCGGCGAACAACACCACCACACATCGCGCAGCTTTAGCTCAATGGATCACTGCGCCAGAGAATCCATACTTCGCGCGCGCCATGGTCAACCGAACGTGGTGGAGGCTGATGGGAAGAGCGATCGTTGAGCCGGTCGATGATATGCACGAAGCGAACGCGCCGAGCCATCCCGAATTGCTGGACTTGCTGGCGCGACGATTCGTCCAGTCTGGCTACGACCTGAAATTCCTGACTCGCACCATTGTATTGAGCCGCGCTTA
>JBFMDG010000957.1:0-2284 GCA_040754135.1 Verrucomicrobiota bacterium | reverse complement strand
ATGGGCATCGTCGCCCATGACCTTAGAAATCCACTGACCGCTGTCCAGGGATTTTCCGAATTAATTCTCGAAGATCCGGACCTCGATCGCGCCAAAATCGAAGAGATCGCCCAGCGCATCTCGGTCACCGCCCGGCGCCTGACGGAAATGGTGCAAAAACTTCTCGACGCCAATGCCATTGAACGCGGCGAACTCAAACTGAACCTCGCGCCGTGCGAATTGTCGGAATTGACGCTCTCCGTGGCCGAATCCCACCGCCGAAGGGCACAGGCCAAACAGCAACTGCTCCAGGTCGAAAACGCCACTGCGCCAATCATGGCATTGCTCGATCGCAATCTGGCCGTGCAGATTTTTGAGAATCTTGTCTCTAATGCCATCAAATATTCGCCTCCCGGAAAATCCATCCAGGTGCGCCTCCGCCGGGAGGGAGAGAACGTCCGCTTCGAAGTGCAGGATGAAGGCCCCGGCCTGAGCGCAGAAGACCAGAAACGGCTCTTCGGCAAATTCGCCCGTCTCAGCGCCAAACCGACCGGAGGCGAAAATTCGACCGGCCTTGGCTTATCAATCGCGAAGAAGATGGTTGAAGCCATGCAGGGTGAAATATGGTGCGAAAGCGAACCGGACCACGGCGCTACGTTTGTTGTGCAATTTAGAGAATGGAGAACCACTGGAACTTGATCGCCCACCAGGCGCTCCACTGATTTCGCAGCCGCTTCGTTTTCGCATCCTTATTGCCGGCTGACTTTTCGGACTTGCAGTCTGAGGAATTGTTGACGTTCAGCGCCGATTGCATCCGGTGATCGCAGCGTCACTCGTTCCATGGCCGGCTGTGATTCGATGGTGACTTTTTCGATCCATTCGGGATTGGCGGCATCCCAAACCGAGAGATCCTCCGAAGTTTGTAATGAGAACTCCAAATCAATTGCCCCTTTGATCCTTTGATAAACCATGGCGGGAAATTCTCGTCCGTTGATCGATTGAAGTTCGATCGTTGGAACGATTCGGTCTTTCACCAACGGATTTCCGCCCAGCGCATATTCCATCAAGTTCGCCACGCCATCGCCATCGGCGTCAGCGGAAGGTCCACTGATCGCTTCGATCTCTCGTTGCGCCGCATCGAAACGCAAGTAGCGGAAACTTTCATACACCGGGCGTTCTTCAAAGGAGCGCACGGTCAGTGTGGCCGGCTCACTTTCGACGCCATCGACCGCCACGGAATAGTCGCCGGCGTGTTGCGGTTGAACATGGTCGATGGCCAGCGTGGCGGATTGCGCGCCGTTGATTCCGTTCGCATCAACCAGTGGCGCGCCATTCCGGAACCATTGATACTGGGTCGGAGCCCCGGTGGTCTTAACCGTAAACGCGACGCGTTCGCCGACCGTGGCCGTGAGGCTGAATGGATGTTGAATGATGGCAACGGAATTGACGCCGGCGCGCGCCGCGAGAATCTGGCCATTTTTTCCCGCGACATATATTTCTCCGGCGTGAAAGAGCAGAGCTGCCGGACCGGACGCACTCACCCATCCTCGTTCATTGCCCGCGTTGCGTTCGATCCAGCCGGTTTCAGCTCGCGTCGTAAACAATTCGCCCTCGGCGGTGGCCAGCCACCAATGACCATGGCCATAGGCAACGTCGATCAGATCCGCGCCTGGAATGGTTGTGGACGCGCGCCAATTGACTGCGTCGAGCGAATAGAGGCTGGCGCCGGAATTTCCCACCGCCAGATATTCGCCATTGAGGAAGCGCACGGAATTCAACGTTTCAGCCGTGCCCGAGTTTTGAAGCGTCCACGAAATTCCGTCGGCGGAAGTAAACACCACTCCGCCCTCGCCCGCGGCCACGAATTTTCCAAGGGCAAATTCGAGCGTGATTAAATCGGGGCCAAAGATATCTCCGGTGACTGAGGCCGGCTGCCAATCAATTCCGTCGAACGACACTTGCACTGATCCATTTTTGCCAACGGCCACGAAGCGGTTGTTGCCAAATCGCACGCCGTACATGTCTTCGGTTCCAACGCTGTTGTGGAACCAGAAGGCCTCCGCATCGAAACAGAAAACAAAGTTTCCTTTGTCGCCCACGGCTACCCACACATCCGCACCGTAAGCCACATCGCGCAGACGAATGCGCCGCAGCAACTCCTCGGGCGCGGGCGGATTTTCGATGACCGAGTTTTTCCAACGGACTCCGTCGGCTGAGAACGAGACTCGCCCCACATCTCCCACAGCGAGCAACAGGCCGCCGGCTTCGACAATTTTGTGGTAACCGACCGGGCGCCCGCTCGAAG
>JBFMDG010000956.1:0-2296 GCA_040754135.1 Verrucomicrobiota bacterium | reverse complement strand
ACCTGCTCATCATCGCATGCCGAACTGAAGCTCTCCAGCACTGGATCGAAGAAAACGTCCTGCCCCGTGTCCCTGAATTCCGGGAACGGATCGCTTTCACCACTTTTGCCGAGCTCGACTGCGGGCATGCTGCTGTTTTCCAAGTCGAATCGTGGGCACCACAAGAAGTCCTGAACAGTTTGAATCAAAAACACAAGAAACCATGAACAAAAGCACAAACTTGGGATCCCCTCCTTCATTCAATGGAGTGCTGCATGATCCTGAAACAACACCAGCTGGCGGCAATTTGGCGAGCAATGCACCGCTTCGGCGCCGACTGGCAGTCAAAACGGGAGAATTGACGCTTCCGTCTCACAGAGAAATTTCCAAAAGTTGTGGATGGCGGGGGGGTAGGAAAAAGGCATCCTGAGGGTGAAATAAAAACCGGCTGTCATCACACGATGGCAGCACAACCTCAGGACACCTATGGAAGAAAAGAATGTAGCCAGTCTGAAAAAGCAAGTCGAAGAGAGCAGCCGTTCTGCGTTGGATGAACTGTTGCGTCAAGGAGCCCAGCGGATGTTGCAGGCGGCCATTGAAGAGGAAGTCAACGCCTACGTGGAGGAACATCGCAACAGCGTGAGCGAAGAGGGACGGCGCTTGGTCGTGCGCAATGGCCGTTTGCCCGAGCGTCCCCTGCAGACCGGCTTGGGGCCGGTGCGTATCCGGCAGCCCCGCGTTAATGATCGGCGTGCCGGTCAGAAGTTCACCAGCCGGATCCTGCCGCCTTACCTGCGGCGGGTGCCGAGTTTGGATGCACTGATTCCGGCTTTATATTTGCACGGCGTCTCGACCGGTGACTTTACCGAAGCCTTGGAGGCGATCTTGGGTCCCGGCGCGGGCGGCTTGTCCCCGGCCAATATTGTTCGGCTCAAGGCTGGCTGGGAGCAGGAGTTTCAAGCGTGGCAAAAGCGCGATCTGAGCGATAAGCGTTACGTGTATTGGTGGGTCGATGGAATCTATTTCAACGTGCGTTTAACCGAAGATCGTCCGTGCATCCTGGTGATGGTGGGAAGCTTGGAAAACGGCACGAAAGAGCTGGTTGCCGTGGTCGGCGGGCAGCGCGAAAGCAAGCTGTCCTGGCAAGGTCTATTAAGCGAGTTGAAACGGCGCGGACTCAACCAAGCGCCCAAGCTGGCCGTCGGAGATGGCGCGCTGGGATTCTGGGCGGCCATGGAGGAGGAATTCCCGGCCGTGCCGGCCCAACGTTGCTGGGTTCACAAGACCGCCAACGTGCTGGATAAACTGCCCAAAAGCCTCCAGGTCCCAGCCAAGCAACAATTGCATGAAATGTATTTGTCGCCGACTCGGGCAAAGGCGATCGAGGCATACGAGGACTTTGGCCGGCTCTACGGAGCCAAGTATCCCAAGGCTTGGGAATGCTTGCGCCAGGATCGGGAGCAGCTCTTTGCTTTCTACGATTATCCGGCCGAGCACTGGTCGCATCTGCGCACCACCAATCCCATTGAGAGCACCTTTGCCACGATCCGTCACCGGACTCGCCAGACCAAAGGCTGCGGGTCAGTGGCCGCGACGCTGGCGATGGTGTTTCAACTGGCGCGCGTCGCCGAAAAACACTGGCGTCGATTAAATGGATATGAGTTACTTGCCCGCGTGACTGCGGGAGTGAAGTTCGTCGATGGCGTCGAACTCAACATGAAGGCAAAAGCAGCGTAATTAAATTTACCCTCAGGATGCCCTCCTACCCCCCGCCATCCACAACTTTTGGAAATTTTTCCGTCTCACAACACGAGCTACATTGATACCTTGGCACTTGCCAATGATCCAAACGGCCAATCTAAAGTCGTGCAATACGCTGAGCATACGATTGGCAAAATGTATGGCTCCGAACTTACGGAACTGAAAACCACCTCGCGGCAGGGACATGACAACCTGAATGGAATTCGCAAGCAAATCACTGAACTCACTAAGGTGCTCAACTCAACACGGCGGTACAATGAAACCGACCATCAAAGTGAGCCCTGGACCTGGTTTGATCAGGTTCAAGTTGGCGTCTTGGTGCTTGTTTCGTTCGTGTTGATACTGGTTGGCATCAACTCCATGGCCACAGTGCTGCGGGAGAGCGGCATTCCCGCATTTGAAAATGCCCTCTGCCGCTATTTGTTTTCCATGATTCCAGTGGCATTGCCCTTTGCATTCAAATACCTCTCGCGCCAATGCGAGACTGCAAAAGGGCGCGCAGCATACCATACTTGGGTGTGGGTCGGTGGCATTGGCTTCGCCATGCTGTGGGCGT
>JBFMDG010000955.1:0-2306 GCA_040754135.1 Verrucomicrobiota bacterium | reverse complement strand
CTTCTGACGGCCGACGTGAGTGGCGAATCCGCGCCTCAGGAACAGCGCAACAACATGATGTTCCATCGATTCATTTACGGCGCCCAGGTCATTTCAACCGAAGAATGGGATTGGATGGCCCACGCCGGCATGACGGTCGTGCAGTCGTACGGCGGCGATCCCTATTGGCTGCGCCAAATGATGGATGAAGCGCACAAACGCGGCATCAAAATGATGGGAGCGACCCAACCCGGTGAAATTATTCCGTGGTTGCGCTTGAGTCTGAACACGGGGGCGGAAGGCGCGCCGGCGTCGTTGCGATTCGATGTGCGCCATCATTATACCGAACCGAACGGGTCGCTGGTCTTTTTCGCCAACGCCGATCATCCGCTGAATTATTTTCGGATCGGCTTCGACAAACCGGAATGCGACACGATCGGCGAACTGGCCGCTTATTTGAATCAACTCGGTTACGGTTTGTCCGCGCAGGTTGAACCGGGCAAGGAGAACATGAAATCCGATTTCCTCGGAACCGGCTCGTATGGCGAATTGGTCAATGGCGCCAGCACGCTCGTCGGCAATGAACTGGTCAAGACCTATCGGGAATACGTTAACGTCATCAAGGATCATCCGGCTCTGTTCGCGCTCGTGCCGTTCGATGAACCGGATCTCCGTTACACTTCACCGGCTTTCGAGCGCTATCTGCGCGAAAAAGTCCGCGAGTGGGCCCCCGGCGTGCCGGTGTATTTGCTCGTGCTCGAGAGCAATCCCGGAACTTTCAGCCACGATCATCGCATGGCCTGGGATGCTTTCGATGGGATTATCCACGATATGTATCCAGCAATTCTACCGGAGCATGCCGATGTGATTCGCGGAAACAGTCAGAACTGGTGGGCGCTGCACCAGTTTTATCAACCGAAAGATTGGCTGTTGCTGGTCAAAGCATTTGCGTTCACGCAGGACAACATTCCTCCGAAGGGAGGCATCACTTCCGAATGGGAAGCGGCTGAACGGAGTGGGCTGCCCTTCACCGGCTTCGGTTACTACACGTTCCATGGTCATGAATTCAACCTCAGCGGCGTGCGTTCGATGCAACAGGAAACGATCGAGGTCAACCGCCGCATTCAGGAAACCTATTTCGACGTGCGGATCGATCAGGACACGCGCCGTGCGGCCGCCGCGAACGCGACTGTGCAGTTCACCGCCAAGGCCTACGGTGGCAAACCGCCGCTCGTTTATGAATGGGATTTTGGCGACGGCCAAAAAGCTTTCGGCGCAACGCAGACGCACACGTTCCAGCATCCCGGCTCGTTCATCGCGAAAGTCATGGTCCTCGACAGCCAGGGCGCAACCGCCGTGCGCGAAACCCCCGTTCACGTGCTCGGTTCGCTCGCACCGTCGGCGACCGAGAATTTTGACGACGGTCTCGCCGATCAATTTATCAACTTCGGAGGCGAATGGACGGTCACCGGCGGACAGTTGTCGCCTTCTGAACTGCCCGCGGGATTGATCTGGAGTTACATCGAGACTGGTTTGGCGAACGGTTATTCGTTCGACGTCGATTTGAATTTCAAATCGGCCGGCGGAGAAGCGGTCATCCTTTGGTCGGGCGCCACGCAAAATGCCGATGCGCGTTTGACCTGGAGCGTACCTTCGCAGCCGGAGTTCACGTTGAAAGGAACGTCATTGCTGCAACTGCACGCGGCCGGCAGCAGCGTGAAGGCGTATTGGCCCTTCGACAAGGATCACACCTATCGCGTGACGGTGGATGTGTTGCCCACGGCCGTGCTCGTGAGTATCGACGGCAAAGTGGTGCTCGAAAAGCAAATCGGCGGATTGCCCGCGGACGCCACCGTTGGCCTCGGTGCGAATCAAACGCTGGTGGCCTGGGACAATTTCACGCTTGCACCCGTTAACTTGTTTCAAGCGCATCCTTCGCTGACAGGCCCTGAACCGACATCGGCTCCGTTTAACGCGCAATTCGCGGCCAATGTCACCGGCGGCCGCGCTCCGCTGGTTTACGAATGGAATTTCGGCGATGGTTCAACCTCGAGTCTGGCTGATCCGCAGCACGAATTCGCCACGGCCGGCGCCTGGAACGTGCAGCTCAAAGTGACCGATGCCGATGGTCAGGTGGCCACCGGAAATGTTTGGTTGCTCACGGGCGCGACGACGTTTTATCGCGAGGCGGAGGATTACGATTGGACGGATGGATCGCCTCCCGGTTATCCGACGCAGGCGGAATTCGGCGTGCGTTATGGCGCGGGACAGGATGGGCGCAAGCGCGTGGATTTCTATCAGCAGCATCTGGGGCGCGGGGATCAGCT
>JBFMDG010000954.1:0-2308 GCA_040754135.1 Verrucomicrobiota bacterium | reverse complement strand
AGAAAAAACGGCTGGCCAGGAAGCGTGCTCCCCACCAGGAAAAACGCGGTCGTCGCCTGGCCCGCCACACAATGCCATTTGCGGTCGCCAGTGCGATCGGAGGATTGGCCGGAGAAAAACACGCCGGCCAGTCCGCAGGCATAAAAAAGCGCGCTGAAAAGCAACGCGGATTGATCGGAGCCACCGGAGAGATTTTTCACCGTGGTAGGCAGCCAGAAAGCGAGCGCGTAACCGCCGGTGTTTGTCGCAAAAATTCCGAGGGCCAGCAGCCAGACGTTTGGAAGCCGCAATGCCTGGCGAATGGAAAAACTGCCGGCGGCTTCTTTGGCGCGCGCTTCGGCCGCGAGCGCGTTTTCGAGATAATCGCGTTCCGCCGCATCGAGCCAGCGCGCCTGGCGCGGCCGGTCGGTCAAGTAAAACAGCGTGATCACCCCGAGCACTACTGCCGGGAGTCCTTCAAGAATGAACATCCATTTCCAGCCGGCCAACCCCAGCCAATTCACATCGAGCAAAAGAGCCGAGACCGGTGCTCCGAGCGCCAGGCTAAACGGGACGGCCATGACCAGTCCAGAGAGCGCGCGCGCACGATCCGCACTCACGAACCAATGCGTGAAATGAACGATGATGCCGGGAAAAAATCCCGCCTCCGCCACGCCCAGAAGGAATCGCACGGCATAGAATTCCGCCGGCGTGCGCACGAAGGCGGTGAGCGCCGAAAGAAATCCCCACGAGATCAGAATACGAGCGAACCATTTGCGCGCGCTCCAGCGTTCGACCAGCAGCGCGCCTGGAATCTCAAGCGTCAAATAGCCGATGAAGAAAATCCCGATGCCCAGTCCGAACACTTCTTCCGAAAATTTGAGGTCGCTGGCCATGCGCAGCTTGGCGAAGCCGACGTTGGCGCGATCGAGGTAAGCGACGATGTAGAGCAGGAAAACAAACGGCAGCACACGCCAGGCGACTTTGCGGCGGAGCGCGGCGGGGTTCACCGAACGGGAAGCGCTCATTGCGAAAAACCGGCGCTGCGTCCGCTGTCAAACACGGATGGAACCTGGCGCGGTTGGGGAACCAATTGAGCCTGATAGTGGCGGGACATTAGGGTTGACGGTTGACGGTCACCTTTTAAGGTTCGGCCATGCCCGATGCGAGTCCAATTTTGCCGGACCGACTTGCGCCCAATCAAGTGGCGGCCTGAGGAGTCTCATGAAGGCAGCTTCAAAAGCATCCGCTGCTTCCTTCGCGATGATGCTTCGGTTGTGTGCCGGTCTGAGTTTTTTCTTCATCAGCCCCGCCACTGAAGCTCCTGCCAAAAGTGTCGCGGAGGTGAAAGCGCACTGGGCTTTCCAACCGGTTCGCAATCCGCCATGGCCGCCAGTGCGCGATGGCCGCTGGCCGAAAACAGCCGTGGACCGTTTCATTTTGCAGCGCCTCGAAGCGGCTGGTTCCAAACCGGCACAAGCAGCCGACAAACAGACACTCATCCGACGCGCCACTTTCGACCTGACCGGTCTGCCGCCCACGCCGGAAGAGATCGACGCGTTTGTCGCGGATGAGTCGCCGGATGCCTTTGCGCGCGTGATCGATCGTTTGTTGAACTCGCCGCATTACGGCGAGCGTTGGGGCCGGCATTGGCTCGATGTGGTTCGCTATGCCGATACGGCGGGAGAAACGGCGGATTACCCGTTGCCCATGGCGTGGCGTTACCGCAATTATGTGATCGATTCCTTTAACGCCGACAAACCGTATGACACATTCATCAAGGAACAAATCGCCGGTGATATTCTGGCCCGGCGCGGATCGCGCGATCGTTACGCCGAACGCGTGGTGGCAACCGGGTTCGTCGCTTTGTCGCGCCGGTTTGGCTTCGACTCGGAAAATTACCATCACCTGACCATTCAGGACACGATCGACACCATCGGGCAGACGGTGCTTGGTTTGAGCATTGGATGCGCGCGTTGCCATCATCACAAGTACGACCCGATTTCCATGAACGATTATTATGGGCTTTACGGTATGTTCGAGAGCACGCGCTACGCATTTCCCGGATCGGAGCAAAAGCAGAAGCATCGCGCGCTGGCGCCGTTGGTTTCGGCCGAGGAATCGCGCCCGAAATGGCGCGAGTTCGAGAGCCGCGTGGCGGCGCTCACCCGCTTGCTCGAAAAAGCCAAACAATCGGCGCCTTCCGCTGTGTTGCGGTCGTTGGATGATCTCGATGGAGATTTCGAAATGCAGGCCATCGCCTCTGGCGGCAGCAAAGGGGTGCTCGTGCCGCCGTGGTTTTGCGAGGGGAATATCTCCGTCACCAAGG
>JBFMDG010000953.1:0-2315 GCA_040754135.1 Verrucomicrobiota bacterium | reverse complement strand
GGAGTGATCAGTTGCTTGAGCCTCACCACCGCGGGCCAAACCGGCAATGGTTGGAGCCGCAATCCGGCCATCAGCGCCAATGGCCGCGTCATTGCCTTCCAATCACGCGCCACCAACTTGATTCCGGACGACACCAACGAACGTGAAGATGTTTTTATCGTCGAGCCTCAGTTCCGTCGAATCGAACGCGTGAGCGTCTCCAACACCGGCGCTCAAGCCAATCGCTTCAGCGAAAACCCTGCGCTCAGCGGCGACGGTCAGCTCGTCGTCTTTGAAAGCCTCGCGTCCAATCTCGTCTCCGGGGACAATCAGCGCATCATCAACATTTATCTGCGCGATCGTGGCGCGCGCACGACCACGTGCCTAAGCTTGAATGGCAGCGGTCAATTCGGCAACGGCGACAGCTTCGCGCCCCAAATCACTCCCGATGGACGCTTCGTGATTTTTCGCTCCTTCGCCGACAATCTCGCCGCCGGCGACACCAACGATGCTTCCGACGTTTTTCTTTATGACCGCACTCGGCAAATCCTGGAATTGGTCAGTGCCACCGCCGCCGGATTTCCCGGAAATGCCGGCAGCGGCACGGCATCCATTTCCGACGATGGCCGCTGGGTGCTGTTCGGTTCATCAGCGAACAATCTCGTGCCTGGCGACACCAATGAAAAACTCGACGCTTTCCTTTGGAATCGGGAAACGCGCGAATTGCGCCGGCTCGATTTTGGCCTGCAAGGTTCGCGGTATTTGCTCAGCCCGGATGGACGTTGGATTGCCTTTTCGGCGCGGCGAACGGATCTCGCCCCCGGCAGCGCCGCGCAATTCGAGCAGGTTCACATTTACAACATGCGCACGGGCGAATTAAGCCCGGCCAGCAGGACGAGCGCGGGCGATTTCGGAAATGGCGCCAGCGAAATCGAAAGTTTCAGCCGCAACGGGCAATACGTGCTCTTTCGAACCTGGGCAAAAAATCTGATTGCTGAAACCAGCTCGGAAGCGCGGCAGGTGCTGTTGATGGACCAACGACTCTTCCAACCCGACCAATGGATTCGCCGCGAAACGGGTCCATACCGCGGGGAAGGAATTTTTTCTGAATTGGAACAAACGGTTGAACAAACGATCGCTGCGGGCCAAACCATCTCCGGCCGCGTCAATGTGCAGAACCGAAGCGAATTCGAAAGCAAAATCATTGTCACGGCGAACGCCGGCGCACCAGTGAACCCAGCTTTTTGGGAAATTACTTACATCGATGCCGCCACCGGCAATAACGTTTCCCTCGAAGTGCAAGGCAATGGTTGGCAGACGGCATCACTCGCGCCCGCGGCCAGTCAGGAATTGCGTGTGCTCGTGAAATCGATCGCAACTGCCGATGCTCCTTTGCGGCTGATGATCGAAGCGCGTTCGAGCCTCGATCCCACGCGGCGCGATGCAGTCACGATGATTGCTTGGCCGGACAGCGATAGCGATCAATTGCCGGATGCCTGGGAGAACCAGATTTTCGGCTCGTCGAACCGCAGCAATGGCCAGACTGATTTTGATCGAGATGGCGCTTCCGATCTCACGGAGTATTGGGCAAGGACGAACCCGCTCGATGCGCAATCGCTCTTGCGAATCACCGCGATGGACCGGCAGCCTGGAAATCAGATCACGCTGCGCTGGCCAAGCGCGAGCCATCGCTTTTACACGGTCGAGATGAGCGACGAGTTGGGCCGGCCTTTTACCGCACCGATTTCAAATCTGCCGGGAACACCACCTGAGAACAGTGCTGTGCTCAGCCCGACGAAGGCGGTTCAATTCATGCGCATCCGCGTCGAGCCGCCGTAATGGAGAGGCGCGCAACGCGAGCATCGTGCGCCGCGCTGGGAATCGGGACGCAAATGCAAAGGACGCTTGTTCACATGACAAGGCATTCGGAAAAATTAATGAAATAAAAGCTCCTCCGCCATGACCGCTTGCACGCGAGCGGGACATTTGCGAGAGTGCACCTCCGCGGCCACGGCTACGGCTACGGCCCGCCGCCGGTGTGGCGAAATGGCAGACGCACAGGACTTAAAATCCTGGGCCCGTAACAGGGCGTGTGGGTTCGAGTCCCACCACCGGCACCAATCTAAGCTCCTCATTCAAAGTAGCTTCTGAAGAATTCATTTGGAAGTTCCAGTGAAACTTCCAGTGAATTGACCATTCTGGAACAACACCGACAGTATTCGGTGCTCTTCGGCCAGAATCTCCTCACAGGGCTTCATCGCTGATCCGTAAACTGAAACAAACCATGAAAGTGAAATTCCGATTATTTCAGCGCGCAAGCGGGGCATTTTACATTG
>JBFMDG010000952.1:0-2317 GCA_040754135.1 Verrucomicrobiota bacterium | reverse complement strand
GGCAAACGCATCGCCAAATGGTTCAATCCCGGCTACTGTCTGGCATCCCTCCGGGATGACCCAACGCACGGAGGCGCGCGATGGACGTTTTGACATCACCCCTTTGTCGAAAACTTCGTCCTGAACTTTGTCGATCTCGATCGAAAATCTTTTGAGAAAAGTTCCGACAAAGTTTGCGACAAAGTTTGCGACAAGGTTTGCGACAAGGTTTGCGACAAGGTTTGCGACAAGGTTTGCGACAAGGTTTGCGACAAGGTCTGCGACAAGGTTTTCGACAAAGGAAAGGCAAACGCATCGCCATGTGGTTCAATCCCGGCTACTATCTGGCATCCCTCCGGGATGGCCCTCCCAGTCCTTCAGCCCGGGCTATCATTTGGCGGGCTTTCAGCCCGATTCTGGCGACGTGCACAACGCGGGTCAGTCATATTGCCTTGTCAGCCGAAACACACCCAGCCGTCGAAAGGCCGCTGGAGTTGCATTTAATCGGAGCTTCGGTGGAAATCGCGCACTTGAATCTGAATCTGCTTTTGCTCCGGCACATGGCCGTTAATTCGCACGCGCGTGTCCGAAGGAAGTTTCTGAAGCGCCTCGAATTTCGACGGTTCGGCGGGCGATGGAGTGAGTGCATACTCTTTCCGGGAAAAAATTCGCAGCGCGAGATTTGTTTGGCTGCGGTGCAACTGGCCGATGACAACAACCTCGGCGGAAGCAGGGCGGAACCCGCTTTTCTCGACGACGCGACGGACTTGCTCGACGATCGTGGATTGGTCCGATTTGAGGTGAAGTTTGGCGGTGCCTTCATTCAGGCTGACGATGACGTTGGTTACCCCTGAAAGTTTTTGCAGCCCCGCACGGAGGCTGTTGGCGCACACGCTTCAATCCATGCCAAAGACCTTTTGCTGAATCTCGAGCAGTTGCGCCGGGGCCGAAAGAGGAATGGCCGCCAGCCAAAACAAGATCCAAATCGCGCGCCAGTTTCGCCGAGGCGAGTTCGAGATTGTCATGCGGTGGAAATGAAAGTGCATTCGGTTTCGTCAGAACCAATAACTGAAAACCAGCTTTACACGAAAGTTTTCCTCTGCCTGATGTCCATTCAAGCGTTGGTGCACAGGGAACAGGGCGGCGGCTTCAATTCCCCAATGGCCATACAATCCGAGCAGCGAAGGCCCAATCAAAATCTTTTCACCACCGGAATTGGCGAGGCGACGATGATTGTCCTGATTGCGTTGCGGGAATTCCGCAAGACTCTCCACAAAAATCCTCCAGTCCGGCTTCGGATAATCCTTTCGAAACATCGGCGGCCGCCAGGCAAAAGCAGCGGTGACATAAGGCAAGCCGCCGATTTGATCGCCTGCTTCCCGCCAATGCTCCTGGTACCCGGCGCCAATCCACGCGTAAATGGAGCGGGATACATAACCGGTGACCGCGGCCACGTGCATCGAGGGGGTGTTTTCAAGCGAGCCGCGTTTGTCTTCGAGCGGAACGCTGGCTCCGCACAAGAGCGCGCTTTCAAAACGTTCACCAATGCCAGGTTCATGGCGGTGAAATCGCCAAAGCAAAGAAGCTTCGACATCCGTGAACGCACCGGCCATCGGAGCGTGACGGCTATTAGGTCCCATCGGCACCGGATCGATCACGGGCGAGAGCGGAAAGGTGAGGATTGCCTGTAAATCTTCGGTAATGCCGTATCCGATCATCTCGCGGAACATGTAGGCCGTTCCTTCTTCTGTGCCGATACTCATAGCCATCGTATCACTGCTCCAGGCATTGGCGCCCAATGTCGGTGTGGCCAGGCAAAATGCAGGGCCATGCCCATCGGCGTGAAGCGACTGCGCCCCCATCCAAAGAAGCATTCCGCAAAGGAAAATGTTTTGTCGGAACGGCGAAATGCGTTTGTCGCGTGGCATCGCGTTCTCCATAGACGAAATCGCGCGGGGCGGCGTCAAGGTCAATGTTCCCGCCGATAATGGTGAAAAGCCCGATGTGCAATTCAAAGGAGCGCCTGATTGGCGGAAAGAAACGATGTTTGTAATGTCCGGCTTATGAACGAAACGAGCATTCCAGCGCAGGAGGACATCGAGAGAGAAGCTTTTCGTCTCTGGAAGGAAAGTGGCGAACCGACTGGCCGCGACCAGGAATTCTGGTTTCAAGCCGAGCAAAATCTTCGTGCGCGCCAACCTTCAAGCGAAGACGTAATTACTCCCATGCCTCCGGCAAGCGAACAGGCGAAAGCGCAGCGCAAGTTGCGAAACCGCCGGGCCGCCTGATTTCGAGGCAATCCTGCGCTCCTTTCGATGGCGATGGCATGGCCATTGTC
>JBFMDG010000951.1:0-2319 GCA_040754135.1 Verrucomicrobiota bacterium | reverse complement strand
CTTCCGTGCCGAAAATCCAGATCGAGCGCGCCGCGACCCGCTGCCGCATTACGATTTTCACCGCCCGGCCCGGCGTCGTCATCGGCCGCAAAGGCGCCGAAATTGACAAGCTCAAGGAAGAGCTGAGCCGCATGACCGGTAAAGAGATTTACGTGGACATTCAAGAGATCAAGACACCCGAGACGGATGCCCAATTGGTGGCGGAGAATGTTGCGCTCCAGCTCGAGCGCCGCATTTCGTTCCGTCGCGCCATGAAAAAAGCGGTTCAGACCGCCATGGATTTCGGTGCCGAGGGAATCAAGATCCGTTGCGCCGGGCGGTTAGGTGGCGCGGAGCTCGCGCGCGTCGAGCAATACCTTGAAGGGAGCGTGCCGCTGCATACCTTGCGCGCCAATATCGACTACGGATTTGCCGAAGCGAAGACCGTTTACGGCAAGCTCGGAATCAAATGCTGGATTTGCAAAGGCGAAACGAAGCAGGAGAAGCAGCCGGCCACAACCAGCTCGGCCCCTGCCGCCTGAAAACTGGAACTGAACTGATTTTTATCGCGAGGAATTTGTTATGCCATTGATGCCCGCCAGAGTGAAGTACCGCAAAATGCATCGCGGCAACCGCGCCGGGATGGCCTCCCGCGGCGCGACCGTGGCTTTCGGCGAGTACGGATTGCAAGCGCTCGAACGCTGCTGGCTCGATACCAAACAGATCGAGGCCGCGCGCGTGGCCATCAGCCGTTTCATGAAGCGCCGCGGCAAGGTTTGGATTCGGATTTTCCCGGACAAATCGTATACGAAAAAACCGCTCGAAACGCGCATGGGCAAGGGCAAAGGACCGGTGGAATCGTGGGTTGCGGTCATTCGTCCGGCCAATGTCCTGTTTGAAGTGGACGGCGTGCCCGAAGCGGTGGCGCGCGAATCGTTGCGCCTGGCCGCGGACAAACTGCCCATCCGCACCAAATTCATTTCGCGTCACGCACACGCAGCGTAATTGAGGAACGCACATGAAGATGTCTGAAATTAAAGATTTGACGGCCGTGGAATTGCAGGCCAAGAGCCGCGATCTGCGCCAGGAAATGTTCAACCTGCGTTTGCAGCAGGCCGGTAATCAGTTGGAAAAACCCGCGCGCTTGCGCACGTTGCGCCGCGACATCGCGCGCCTCGAAACCCAGCTCTCACAGCTCCGCCGCAAAGCCGCCGCCTGATTGAGATTGAGGAATTATGCCCGAGACGAATTTAACAGCTCGCAGCCATCGCAAGGAAAGAGTCGGAGAAGTCATCTCCAACAAGATGGCCAAGACCATCGTCGTTCGTGTGGAACGCCGCTTCCGCCATCCCGCTTTCAAAAAAGTGGTGACGCAATACCGGAAGTTCTACGCGCACGATGAAAAGAACGAAGCGCAGGTGGGCGATCGCGTTCGCATCCAGGAAACACGGCCGCTTTCCAAAACTAAATGCTGGCGGCTTGTCGAAATCGTCGAACGCAATGCCGAAGCCGCGCCCGCCACTGCCTGACGACGGGAGATCATTATGTTGCAAGTTCGTTCCATTTTAGATGTGGCTGATAACACCGGGGCCAAGCGCGCCGCCGCCATCGGTGTCATCGGCCGGAATCAACGGTACGCCCGCGTCGGCGATATCATCAAAGCCCATATCAAAGAAGCCGCGCCCGATGGCACGGTGAAGAAGGGCGAAGTGGTGGATGCAGTGGTCGTGCGCACGAGGCAGCCGATCCGCCGCAGCGATGGGTCCTATTTGCGTTTTGACAGCAATGCCATCGTCATTATCGACAAGGAAAGCAATCCGCGCGGCACCCGCATTTTCGGGCCGGTGGCTCGTGAACTGCGCGATAAAAAATTCATGAAGATTATCTCCCTCGCGCCAGAGGTTATTTGATATGAGAAGCTTTCACGTTAAAAAGGGAGACGAAGTGGTGATTATCGCCGGCACGGAACGCGGCAAACGCGGCCGCGTCATCAGTGTGCTTCCGAAAAAGAACCGCGTCATTGTGGAAGGCGCCAAGATGATTAAGCGCCATACCCGCAAGAACCAGCAGAATCCGCAGGGCGCCATCATTGAACGGGAAGGCACCATTCACATCTCGAATGTGATGCGCGCCGACGAGTTCGATGCGCGCGCGGCCAGGCGCGGCGCCACCGCTGCCAGTTGATCGAACGGCCTTGAACCGCATGCTATTGAATTTTTTTAAAAGCCAGAGATTTGGAAAACGCTCCCGCTAAGATCGGGAGGAAGCGAAATGAAACCGAGATTGTATCAAAGATATATGGACACGGTGCGGCCGGCGCTGATGGAAAAGCGCCAGTAC
>JBFMDG010000950.1:0-2319 GCA_040754135.1 Verrucomicrobiota bacterium | reverse complement strand
AGATAACAAAACGCGTTTATGCCTTTCACTCCTCTTGAATCGGATGGCCTCAATGCTCGCACGTCTCGGGGCGATCAAGACGAGCTGCGATTGGACTTCGTTGAGCGACGCTGTTCGCTGGCAATGCGCAAAGTCGGTTTCGCTTCTTGGCATTTTTCTCCGTCAACATGGTCACACCAAAGAAACCTTTATGAAAGACTCCACCACGCAAATCGGACGTTTGTTGGCCCTGGCCGACAGCCTGCATCAACACTACTGCAAACATGTTCGCAACGGTGAAACGCCGACGCAGCTCATCGGCAATGCGCTCTTCAGCACGGCGCTGGAACAGCCGGTGTTTGCGCTGGCACGCCTGGGCGAGCGGCTCGCGCCTTACCAGGCTTGGGCTCGCACCTTCCAAAGCGAGGATCCCGAAAGCGGAGTTGGGCTCGTGAAATATTTCCTCGGCGAAATCGCCGACTGCTCGGCTTCCATTCAACTGAGCGAACTGCCCGCGCGGATGGGCGATGCCGACAAGGCCAAACTCCTCTTGGGCTATTTGGCGGACCATTCGAAGAAAGAATCTCAAACCAAATAACTGACGAACAGCGATTCCACATGAATACAAAAGCCAACAACAGCGTTCCGCGCATCACCGGCCTTCTCGTTCTGGAGGTGCGCAAATCCAACCCCAATGGCGATCCTGAGCGCGAAAGCTCACCGCGGCAGCGACCGGATGCTAAAGGTGAAATTTCGCCGGTATCGGTCAAACGAAAGCTCCGCGATCTCGTGCTCGAAAAGGAGGGCATCGTCTGGCAACAGGTGAAAACCAGGCTGGGTATTCAGGACGACCAGCGGTTCCAGATTCTTGAGAGCCGCGGGCGGAAACGCGACGAAATCAAGAAGCTCCTGGAGGGACCGAATGGCCAACTGTCGCAGGGATTCAAAGACGCCTACTGGGATGGCCGCTTGTTCGGAAACACATTTCTTGAAGAAGGCGGCGGCGACACTATTCGCGCCGGCGTCGCTCATTTCGGCGTTGGTGTTTCGGTTGCGCCTATTGAAATTGAATTCTCCACATGGACGAACAAGGCCGGTGTTGAGGCTGGCAAGGATCGCGGCATGGCTCCGATGGCTTTCCGTGTTGTGAAACATGGCGTGTATGCGGTGCCTTTCTTCGTAAATCCAAATCTCGCGCACAAAACGGGATGTGCTGAACTGGACGTCAATTTGATGCTTGAGCTTTTGCCTTTGGCCTACGCTCACACACGCTCTGTTGTGAGAACGATGGTGGACGTCGTCCATGCTCACGTGCTCACGCATAGCAATCCGCTTGGATCGCTCTCCGATTTCGCGCTGCTCGATGCGCTAACACCGCGAAAGAAGTCTGCGCCAGATAAACCGTCAGATTCCCTCGACGACTACACGATTCCAAATTGGGACGACATCAAGGACAAACCAATCCGTGTTGGTGCGAAGAAGACCTTCGGCCAGTGCGGTACCTACCGGGACTACGCTTTGGATGGCGAGTGAGCGTGGCCGACTCCAACTCCACACCTTTGGCGCACAGCGCGCGACGCGGCGCTCCCGAGCAAAGTTACCGCGACCACGTCGCCAACGTACGCCGCTTCGCGTCCAAGTTTGCGCGCGAGGCAGCGGCACATTCGGATAAGTGGCGTGGGTCATTCCAAGCGGTCATTGAGCTGGCCGCTGCGTACCATGACCTCGGAAAGCTCGATGAGATCTTTCAGTGCATCCTGCGGAGAAATCGCGCCAACCGGGAAGGCTTCAACCACGTCGAGGCCGGGACGGCGCATCTGCTGAAGCTCAAGCAAGGCGAGGCCGCTTTGTGTTGTTTCGCTCACCACATTGGGCTGCCGGCGCTGCGCAAGGAGATGGCGAGAGCCGATGGTCGATTGCTTCTGCGCCATGACGAGGAGTTGATAGGCCTTGGCAAACTGTCCTGGCAACGCACCGACGATCTTCTCGACTCTTACCTCGCCCAGCACCACCGGATTTTCGATCCGCAGTCTTCCGGTCGTTCCGTGAAGTTCAGCGGCCTGGTCCGCCGCCTGGCTTTGTCCTGCCTCGTGGACGGCGATCACAGCGACACCGCCCAGCATTACCGGGACGAACGCGAACTGGACGGCCTTCCACTCCGCGCTGCCGAGAGATCGGAGGCGCTCCACCGCTACGTGAAATCCTTAAGGCCGGCGCAGGCACCGGAGTCCGCGAAGGAACAAGACCGGCTTCATTTGCGGCAGGAGATTTACGAAGCCTGCCGAAATAGCGAGCTTCAACCCGCAGAAAGAATTGTCGCCTGCGACAGTCCCGTCGGAA
>JBFMDG010000949.1:0-2322 GCA_040754135.1 Verrucomicrobiota bacterium | reverse complement strand
GCCGAACAACAAACCTCCCAGGGCAAAAGTGGAACCGAGAATTAAAACGAGCAGGAGCACCAAAAAAATCAGCGGAAGCCAGCGACGATGCGCCCACCAGAACAACACGATAATGACGCCAAGCGTGCCGAGAACGGACAGATGGATATCGCGTTCCATGCCGCCGGCAATTTCCGCCACGAAGGCGGGCCGGCCCGTGTATTGCACGACTGCCGGACCGATCTCAGTTTGCGCGACCAACGCTTTGACTTGCTGGAGCCATTCCATGCAATCCCGGTAGCTGAGGAGGTTTTCTTTCGCCTGCATGAACACGAGGCGGAAATTGCCGTCGGCGGATGCGAAAACATTTTCGCCGGTGCCGAACGGCGATTGAACGGAACGAACCGCAGCCTCGGGCAAATCAAGCAGCGCGAAGGGATCATACCCGAGCCGTGCCAATTCCTCGGGCGACATCGAGGTCGCGAGCCGCTGGCGTGTGGATTGAAGCTGCGCGTCAACCGTGTCGGGCCGCAGCCGCCCGGTCAGTTCACGAAAAACCGCCGGCGGCTGGTTGAGCCAGAGATAGGCAACAAACTCGGCAGCTTCGGCGGGCGATTCCTGCCAGGGCGGTTGCCAAACGGCCTCGCGAATCAGATCCGGTTTCTGCCGGAGCGTCTCGGCAATGGAACGCGCCGCCAGTTCGGTCGCGTCGGGATCGGCGGACTGGATAGCAATGATCAACTCGTCGGCGTTGGCGAAGTGCGTTTGATAAAGTTTGAGGCCCTGGACTGCCGGCAAATCGGCGGGAAGCAGGTTGAGGACTTCGACGTCGAATCGCAGCCGCGCCGCGCCCCAAACCACCGGGATGAGAAACAGCAGCCAGGGCCAACGACGCGCGGCGAGCTTCATGAAGTGCACCAGAGTTCAATGCGCTCGCCGGTTTTCGGATTTTCGAACGCGAGGCGTTTTTTGGAGAGACGATTCAAACGCCATGGCGGCGAAACCTCATGGCCGCTCAAGCCGGGCAGGAGTTGAAACCAAACCAAGCGGGCCGGCGGCGGTTTGCGTCCCGAGAAGAAACGATTGTCAGGAACGAACTCGATTTGCCAGCGCTGCGCATCGGTCTGGGCAATCACCAGCGGGAATGGATTTTTCGTGGCTTGAACGATCGAGCGTCCGTCCGGATGAAAAGCGGCCAGGAATTCGGCGGCAATTTCCACGGTCTGACCCGGGGGTTTCCAGAGTAGCTGCCCTTGATAAACGGTCCAGCCCGGCTCAGTCAGATTGGCGGCGGGCAGGCGTCCTGGAGTTCGGCAAGAGACGAGGAAAAAGCAGAGGAACAGGAGCAGCAGGACGGGGCAGCCACGCCGCGAAAGAAAAGCCCGGCGGAACCACAGTTCTTCAGTTGCAAGCATGCGTGATGTCTTTTATGGTCTCAGCCCGGTCGCGGGCTGAGAGGACCGCGATAGCGCGGGGACCACCTGCGGCGCGAGCGTTGCCCTGGCTGAAGTTAGAACATGGCCGAGCCGATTTGTCAAAAGAGGCAACCGCTTGACAGGTGGTGTATGAATGCGTATCGAAAAGAGCTACGTATCCGTAATAATTCCCTGGTGCGGTGTCATCAGGCCGCATCGGAATGCTGAATTCCGCGGATCGAATGGAGAGTTACAGGAATGATCAAAGTAGAAAATTTAACCAAAGCGTTTGGCCCAAAAGTGGCCGTGAACAACGTGTCGTTCTCGGTGGAACGGGGCGAAGTGCTCGGTTTCCTCGGCCCCAACGGCGCCGGCAAATCGACCACCATGCGCATGATCACCGGCTTCATCCCTCCCACCAACGGCAAAATCTCCGTCGGCGGTTTCGACATGGTCGATAATCCCATCCCCGCGAAACGCCTTATCGGCTACCTGCCCGAAAATGCGCCGGCTTACACGGACATGACCGTCTATCAATTCTTGAACTTCGCCGCCGAACTGCGCGGACTGGGCAAGGAAGATCGCAAAAAGGCCGTCCATCGCGTGGTGGAAATGTGCTTCCTTGAAGCGGTCATTCATCAAAGCGTGGACACCCTCTCGAAAGGTTATCGTCACCGCACCTGTTTCGCCCAATCAATCATCCATGACCCGGATATTCTCGTGCTCGATGAGCCGACGGATGGCCTGGATCCAAACCAGAAACATGAAGTTCGGACGCTCATTCGCCGGATGGGTGAAAAGAAAGCCATCATTTTTTCCACACACATTTTGGAAGAGGTGGAAGCGGTTTGCTCAAGGGCCATTATCATCGATCGCGGGCAGATCGTGGCCAACGGCACCCCGGCGCAGCTCAAACTGAAGTCAGATC
>JBFMDG010000948.1:0-2323 GCA_040754135.1 Verrucomicrobiota bacterium | reverse complement strand
CCGCAGCCCGATGGGCCGGCGATGGACACATATTCGCCCTTTTGAATTTCCAGGTGAATTCCGGAAAGCGCGTGCGTCTCGACCTCGTCGGTGAGAAACACTTTTTTGATGCCTTCAAGTTTGATCAACGGTTCAGTGGCCATGGGATTTTTTCGGTGGCTTGCCATCTCGCAAACAGTTCAATGCAGTCGAACCCGGTCATGCGTGTCCCAGGCCGACATATCTGAAAGAATCACATGGTCGCCGGCCTGCAGTCCCTCGCGAATCTCGATCAAGGTGACTGAACTGCGGCCCAGTTTCACTGGCACGCGGACAGCGCGCCGGCCGCCTTCGGTTAATTTGAACAGGCCGATCGTGCTTTCGGTCTGGCCTTGGAAAGGACGCCCCACATACAGCACGTCTTCGAGTTTTTCGAGCTGGATTTTTCCATCGACGCTGAGATCGGGAACCGCGCCTCTCGGCAAGGGGCCTTCAAGTTTCACATCAACGGTGCGGGTGCCGTTTTGCGCGGCGGGATCGATGCGCACGACCACACCGGGCACGACCCCGTTGCGTGTGTCGATCAACGCGTGCTGGCCGAGTTGAATGTCTTTTGCCTGCGTTTCCGGAACGCGAATTTCGGCTTTCAACCGTGACGGATCGGCGACGCGCGCCAGGTTCGCGCCCGCGGCAACCTGTTGTCCGACCTGAAGCATGAAAGTATCGCCGAGCCGCTGGAGCACGCCGTCAATGCCCGCGCGCACCCGGAGCGATTCGACCTGGGTGCGTTTGAGTTTCAAAGCCGCGCGCAATTGTTCGACCTTGGCTTCCTGCACCGCGAGCTGGGCCTTGATCGCTTCTCCGGAAATGCCCAGCCGCTGCTGTTCGATCTCATCGAGCTTGGCCAGCTGTTCCGCGTTTGATTTGGATTGTTTCAACGTGATCGCGGGCACGAGGCCGTCCCTGGCGAGTGCTTCATTGACCTCGGCTTCGAGTTTGGCGCGTTGATAGAGCGCTTGCGCGCTGGCGGCGGCGGCCACTTGATTGAGGCGCTGGCTTTCGAGTTGCACGCGCAGATTTGCCAGCTCGGCTTCAGCCGCTTTCACTTGCCACTCCGCTTCGAACGCAGCTTGTTCCAATTCCGGATTGCTCAGCTCGATCAGAATGGTGCCGGCTTTCACCGCCGCGCCCGGAAGCACATTGATGCGATCGATGCGTCCGGAATTCAACGCCGGAATCCAACGAATCTCCTCCGGCAGCAGCAAACCATTACCTGAAACTTCCCGCAGCATTGAACCGCGCTTGACCGTATCCACGTACAACGGCGCGCGGTCAACGCTCGGCGCAGCGGGTTTCAATTGCGACAGCCCGGCCGTGGCCAGCGTGATGAAAAGCAACAACGCCACCGCATACAAAATCCGGCGGCGACGGCGTTTCCTGGCAGCATCTGGACGCGGAATATCCATCACGAGTGAGCGGGAAAATGATGCGGCGCAATCCATGCCGGCGCAAAGCGCCGCGGCCATTTGAACCTGGAAAACATCGACTGCCCTTTAGCAGCAAACCCGCCTTCGCTCGATAAAAAAACAGTCCGATGTTCCGGACGCGCGGCCCGGCACATCGGACTTTGAATCGAGCGGGAACGGCCATTCACCAAAGCGGCGCAATCGGCGCCGGCCGCTCGGCCAGACGCAATCGGCTCCAGGCATCGAGCAATTCCTTCTGATGCTGCTGCGCCCAGGCGAGCACCATCTTGCGCACGCGCAATGGCGCATCCCCGGCCACGATGCGCAGCGGCGAGATTTGCACGACGAGTTCCGATTGGCCATAGATGGCGTGGAAGCGCGCGCCCAATTGCGGCACGCACAACATGCGAATGACGATTCCGTAAAACTTCGAGAGCACTGGCATAGACTTCCGATTCATGGGAGACCGGGGCGCGGGATGCATCCGGCATTCGGACCCGGTCTCGATTTGATTTTCGATTTTGGTTTTGGCTAACCGTCACCATGAACACAGCGCGTGCGAACGTTGTTACAAAATTTTCAAACGACTGGGTGCCCATTGGCAATGACTGTGCCAGCGCGATTTTCTGAAACTGTTTGGGGGTTGAATGGCGATGCGTGTTGAACAGTGGCGCGCGGGAAAGCCCCAGTTTTCGCGGCATACGTGAAGCATTTTTGGAAAACTTCGCCGCAGCCAGCCACCGATTGTTCGATTCAAATTGGGCAGGCGCTTGCGGCAATTGAATTCTCTTTCGCTCCATGCCTGGGATTCTTGCGTCCCGCAATTGGGAATGGCTGTTGGAGCGGAGGCGGTCGTTGAAACGAGGATACGTTTGCGC
>JBFMDG010000947.1:0-2328 GCA_040754135.1 Verrucomicrobiota bacterium | reverse complement strand
ACATCATTGGAGATATTCACGGATGTTACGATGAATTGGTCGAGCTGCTGGAAAAATTGGGATACCAAATTGCAGCCGGATCGAGTGATCCGGATGCATCAGGTCCGCCGGCGCCGGCGGGAACGCAGCCGGAAGGTTCGTGGCAGCATCCCGACGGGCGCAAGCTCATCTTTCTCGGCGATCTGGTCGATCGCGGTCCAAAGATTCCGAAAGTTTTGAAGCTGGTCATGAGCGCGGTCGCGAGCGGCAGCGCGTGGTGCGTTCCAGGGAATCACGACGTGAAACTCATGCGTAAATTGCGCGGGCGCGATGTTCAAATCACGCATGGGCTTGCCGAATCGCTCTCCCAACTGGCGGGCGAGACCGAGCTGTTCCGCAGGAGCGTGGCCGATTTTCTTGACGGACTGGTGAGCCATTACGTGCTCGATGACGGTCATCTCGTTGTCGCCCATGCCGGCATGAAGGAAACGATGCAAGGCCGCGGTTCCGGCGCGGTGCGTGAATTTGCTTTGTTCGGCGAGACGACGGGAGAGACCGATGAATTCGGATTGCCGGTTCGTTATCCCTGGGCGGTGGATTATCGCGGTCACGCCATGGTGGTGTACGGCCATACTCCTGTGCCTGAACCGGAATGGCTGAATCGCACCATCAATATCGATACCGGCTGCGTTTTTGGCGGCAAATTGACGGCCTTGCGTTACCCGGAAAAAGAACTCGTCTCCATCCCCGCAAAACGAACCTACGCGCAATCAAGCAAACCTTTTCTCAACCGGGAATCGGCGCCGGCCGAACTGTCCGCGCAACAGCGTGCCGACGAGTTGCTCGACATCGCGGATGTCACGGGCAAGCGCATCGTCAGCACGCGGCTTCATGGAAACGTCACGATCCGCGAGGAAAATGCCACGGCCGCGCTCGAAGTGATGAGCCGATTCGCCGCGAATCCGAAGTGGCTGATTTATCTGCCGCCCACCATGTCGCCGACGGAAACCAGCGCCACGCCGGAATTTTTGGAGCATCCGGCGGAAGCGTTCACTTACTTTCGCCATGCCGGTGTGCCGCGCGTCATCTGTGAGGAAAAGCACATGGGTTCGCGCGCGGTCGTCATCATTTGCCGCGATGAAGACGCCGCGCGGAAAAGTTTTGGCGTGACTGGTGAAGGCATTGGCATCTGCTACACTCGGACCGGACGGCGATTTTTCGACGACCCCAATCTGGAAAACCAATTGCTCGAACGGGTGCGCGTTGCCGTCACCACCGCCGGTTTATGGGATGAATTCAAGACGGATTGGCTCTGCCTCGATTGTGAGCTGATGCCGTGGTCGGCCAAAGCCCAGGCGCTGTTGAAACAACAGTACGCCGCCGTGGGCGCAGCGGCGCGCGCCACGCTCGCTGAGGAAGAGGCCGCCCTCGAGCAAGCCGGCGGTCGCGGTCTGGAAGTGGCGCCACTCCTGGCCAACGCCACGGCGCGCCGAACAATGATCGATCATTACGTCGCCGCCTATCGCCGTTATTGCTGGTCGGTGGATTCTGTGAGCGACCTGAAGCTGGCGCCATTTCATCTGCTCGCTTCGGAAGGCCGCGTTCACAGCGACAAATCACACGATTGGCACATGCAAACTGTGGCTCGGCTGGCGGGCGGCATCATTGCCACGACGCGGCATCACATCATCGATGTGACAAACGCGGAAAGTGAAGCGGAAGTGACGCGTTGGTGGGAAGAACTGACGGCGCATGGCGGCGAAGGCATGGTGGTGAAACCGCTCGAGTTCATCGCGCGAAGCCGCCGCGGGCTCATCCAGCCGGCCGTGAAATGCCGCGGGCGCGAATATCTTCGTCTGATTTACGGCCCGGAATACACAGTGGAAGAAAATCTCGAACGCCTGCGCGCGCGCGGCCTTTCCGCGAAACGGTCTTTGGCGCTTCGTGAGTTCGCGCTGGGCATCGAAGCTCTGGAGCGATTTGTCCGGAAAGAGCCGTTGCGCCGAGTGCACGAAGCCGTTTTCGGCGTGCTGGCGCTTGAAAGCGAACCGGTGGATCCACGCTTGTAACGCGCGAGAAAAGGCTTGGCATCGCCGCGAGTTGTTCCAACCTTTGCCGCATGATTCATCCGACGGCCATTGTGCATCCGCAAGCCCGGCTCGATTCATCCGTCGAAGTCGGGCCTTATGCCGTCATCGATGCCCACGTCGAAATCGGTCCCGAATGCCGCATCGGCCCCCACGTTCACCTCACCGGCCACACCTCGATCGGCGCCGGCAACGTATTTCACACCGGCTCCGTCATTGGCGACACACCGCAGGACTTGAAATATCGCGGTGCGCCGACCCG
>JBFMDG010000946.1:0-2329 GCA_040754135.1 Verrucomicrobiota bacterium | reverse complement strand
GCTGCAATTGAATAAAACCGAGATCAATCCAACGGCGCGCTCCAAAAATCTGCGTGCCGATAAACGGCAGCAACACCGCCACAAGGCTGGCAATGGTCAGCCAATAAAACACCAGCGACCAGCGAGCGATCCGATGATATTCCACCAGACAGAGGAGGGCTGCTCCCGTCAGTCCCAGCACGTAGGCGGCGATTTGCTTGACATAGAGCTGCTTGTACCAGGGCAAGGAACGGAGAATCTCATTCGGGGAGGTCGCACTGTAAATGAACGCGGCGCCGATGACCATCAAACCCAGCAATGCCAGGATCAGCGGCCAATCCAGTCGGGCTTTCCGTTCGTTTAGGTCGCGTTCAAACATGAGGTTAATTTAATCGCAATTCTCCGAAATCTGGAGAAATGCACGTTGAAGGGATGAAGGGTGGAAGTGTCGAAGCGGTAACGAAGCTGGTCTGCCGGCGCGGGGCGTAGCGGCAACCGTTCGCGAGGCAGTTAAATGCACCGCCTCCGCCGCACGGGCAAAACTCGAATCAATTTGTTCCACTATCTTCATCACTCTTCAAACTCTCTAACTCTTCAAACTCTCTAACTCTTCAAACTCTCTAACTCTTCAACCCTTCAACTCTTCAACCCACTCACCCTTCACCGCCGCGCGACCGTAGCCGGTTTGGCCGCTGGCGCCATTTGTTCCCGTTTTTGAATCGCCTGGTAAATTCGTTGCGCAATCGGTGCGCAGGTTGTCCCACCCGAACCACCGCTTTCGACCATGACCACTACGGCGTAGCGTGGGTTTTCAAACGGCGCGAAAGAAACAAACCATGTGATGTGATCAATCACCCGGCGGCCTTGCGTGACTTGGGCGGTGCCGGTCTTCCCGCAGATATTCATTCCCGGAACTCGCGCCGGATGACCGGTGCCATCGGTGTCCTCGACATCGGCCAGCATCGAGGTTTTCAAAATCTGAAACGTGCGCGGACTCATGCGGACATCGCCACGAACTTGAACAGGGAATTCGCGCCTCGATCCCGTTTCGAGGTGATCCGCCGGCTCGGTGCGCAACACCAGGCGCGGCACGAGAATTTTTCCGCCGTTCGCCAGGGCCGCTGTCATGACGGCCATCTGTATGGGTGTGACTGTAATGTCGCCCTGCCCAATGCAAAGGTTGGCGGTGTCGCCATCGAACCAGAGGGTGCCATCTTTCTTTTCTCGCTGGCCGGGTGCAGGAAAGTAGCCGGAGGATTCCTGTCGTGTGACGAGCCCGGTTTTCTCGCCGAGGCGGAAACGATGGCCCCATTCGACAATCGGATCGAGCCCGGCTTTCAAGCCGAAATGGATGAAGTAGGTGTTGCTCGATCGTTTGAAGGCGCGGCGAAAATCATACTCGCCAGGTTCAGCCTGGTCGTCGATTGGACGTCGTCCGACCGCATAAAAGCCGCGATTGAAAATCACTTCGGCCGGATCCATGACATTGTTTTCCAGGCAGGCGATGCCGACGATTGTTTTGAAAATGGAGCCGGGCGGGTAGGCGCCGTAAACCGCGCGATTGAACATCGGTTTGAGTTTTTCATCATTGAGCTTGGCCCATTCTTCGGGAGTGATGCGGGAGACAAACTGATTGGGATCGAACGAGGGGGACGAGGCGAGGGCGTAAAGGTCGCCGGTGCGGCAATCCATGACGACAGCCGCGCCGCGCACTTGAGCACCGGCGGTGCGCAACGCTTGTTCGGTTGCTTTTTGAATCGGGAAATCGATGGCCAGAACGACATTTCGGCCAGGCTCAGGCTGAGTCCAGACGCTCTCGGAATGGCGATAATTGAGGTTGTTAACCAGAATGGATTTCAAACCCGGTTTGCCGCGGAGTTCCTCATCGAAGGCGGACTCAATTCCCAGTTCGCCGCGAAATTCCAGCGCGGGCAAATCGCAATCGAGCTCTGCGTCCTCGGCCAGCAGTTCCTTCTTCAAATGGCCGAGCAGGTGACTGGCGATCGTTCCGTGGGGGTAGGTGCGCAGGGCCAGCGTCTCGAGATCCACGGCCGGCACGCCGGCGCCCCGCTCGACATACAACGCCACTTGCGGTGGAGCCAAATCCTCGAGCACATTCATCGGCAAGGCACGAAGCTCCGCGAAGTGGCGATGGAACCGTTTTTCATTGAGGCTGACCGGAACCTGCAACGAATTGCCCAGGCGCGTCACCAAATCACTGACGACGCGAAAACGGACGTGGCGTTCAATGGCGGCGGTTTCTTCCGGCGCGGGACGCCGGCCATGATGGCGGCGGTAGGCTTCGACGTAATCCGCATATTCTTTCCGGAACCGTTTGCTGAGTTCTTCG
>JBFMDG010000945.1:0-2332 GCA_040754135.1 Verrucomicrobiota bacterium | reverse complement strand
TGGAAGTCGGTTGGATTTTCTTTGCACCATCTGCTTTGCAGAGAAGGAACTCTCAGGTATTTTTACCGATTAATTTTGTGCAGGAATTCGCAAAGTATGGGCAAAGAATTTATCAAGATTGGCGGCGCGCGAGAGCATAACCTGAAGAATCTCACGCTGGAAATTCCGCGCGACAAGCTGGTCGTCATCACCGGCCTGAGCGGCTCAGGGAAATCCTCTCTGGCCTTTGACACCATTTACGCCGAAGGCCAACGCAAATACGTCGAATCTCTCTCGGCTTACGCGCGCCAGTTCCTGGACCAAATGCAAAAGCCGGAGGTCGATTTCATCGAAGGCCTTTCCCCCGCCATCGCCATTGAACAGCGCAGTTCCGGAACAAATCCGCGGTCCATCATCGCCACCACGACGGAGATTTACGATTATTTGCGATTGCTCTTTGCCAATGTCGGCCAGCCTCATTGCCCGATCAGCGGCGAACCGATCACACAACAGACGACCAGCGATATTGTGGATAAAATCATGGCTCTGCCGCCGCGAACGCGGGTGATGCTCCTCGCGCCCGTGGTGCGCAAACAAAAAGGGGAGTTCCGCGATGTGATCGAGCGGCTGGCACGCGAGGGATTCGTCCGCGCACGCATCGACGGGCAATTAGTCGAGCTGGCGGCAAATGTCCGCGTGAAACTTGACCCGCGCGAAAACCATTCCATCGATGTGGTGGTGGATCGTCTGGTCATCGACGAGAAAATCCGCTTGCGCCTGAGCGATTCGGTCGAGACGGCTTTGAAATGGGGCGAGGGAACTTTGCTCGTGCTCCATCAGCCGCTCGCGACCGAAGCAAGCACGCAATGGATTGAGACGCTGCATTCGAATCGGATGTATAGCCGCGCCACCGGCTTGAGTTACGAGCCGGTCACACCGAAACATTTTTCTTTTAATTCACCATTTGGGGCGTGTCCCATTTGTCATGGCCTCGGCCAAAAGCTCGTTTTCGACGAGGCGCTGGTGGTGCCTGATCCCGAGAAATCGCTGGAACATGGCGTGATTTTGCCGTGGCGTCGCGGCGGCAAGCGCATGGTGGTTTACTACAAGAGCTTGCTGCGAGGATTGGCCACTCATTATGGACAGAGCCTCGAAACGCCCTTCAAGAAATTGCCCGACGATTTCAAACGCATTCTCTTGCACGGGTCCGGCAGTACGGAAATCGAATTTCACTTCTGGCGTGCCGGAAAGATGAGCACGGTCAAACGGACTTTTGAAGGCGTCCTTCCAAACCTGGAACGGCTGTACCAGGAGAGCGAAAGCGAATTTACCCGCAACCGGCTGAAGGGTTTTATGAGCCCCACCGATTGTGATGCTTGCGGCGGACGGCGGCTCAAACCGGAAATTCTGGCGGTCACTTTGGGTGATGCGACTGCGCGGACACGGTTCAAAATCGCGCGTGCGGCGAACTTGCCTGATCTGCCGGCCCTGCCAAATCCGAACATCCCCGGCTTATCCATCATGGACGTGTGCGGGTTGTCGATCGATGACGCGGATTTATTCTTTGCCGAGTTGCCATTGACTGAATTCCAAAAAAGGATCGCCGCGGAAATCATCCGGGAAGTGCGCTCCCGGCTCGGGTTTCTCAAGAATGTAGGCCTCGGCTATCTCACTTTGATTCGCGAGAGCGGCACCTTGAGCGGCGGGGAAGCACAGCGAATCCGATTGGCCACGCAAATCGGCGCCGGGCTGGTGGGCGTGCTCTACATTCTCGACGAGCCCAGCATTGGATTGCACCAGCGCGATAACGAACGCCTCCTGCAAACGCTCGAAGGCCTTCGCGACCTCGGCAATTCCGTCCTCGTTGTCGAACATGACGAAGACACCATTCGCCGGGCCGATCACATCATCGATCTCGGTCCGGGAGCTGGCGTGCGTGGTGGTGAAGTGGTCGCCGCAGGTTCGCTCGCGGATATTCTCAAGTGCCCGCAAAGTTTGACGGGTAAATACCTCCAGGGCGAACTGTCCATCGCGGTGCCGCGCATGCGCCTCAAACCTTCCGCCGAAAAGGGATGGATCGAGATCCTCGGCGCTACCGAGAACAACCTTCAAAATCTGGACGTGCGCATTCCGCTGGGAACGCTGACTTGCGTGACCGGCGTGAGTGGATCCGGCAAAAGCACGCTCGTCGATGACATTCTGCGGCGCGCGGTGTTTCGCCAATGGTATGGATCAAAGGAACGTCCTGGAGCTCATCGGGCGCTGCATGGGATTGAACAGCTCGACAAAGTCATCGTCATCGATCAGACCCCGATTGGACGGACTCCGCGGAGCAACCCGGCCACTTACACCG
>JBFMDG010000944.1:0-2340 GCA_040754135.1 Verrucomicrobiota bacterium | reverse complement strand
AAATGGAACCTTTGGAACCGCAAATCAAAATTGCTCGAAGATTCCGTCACCACCCTTGAAACCGTGCGGCGTACGCAAAAATTTCAAGCCGCTCTCGACCAGGATCTGCGGCAGGTGCGTCCGGCGTTTCTCGCGCAAATTCAGACAGCAGAATCGCTGGCCGCGCTCCAACAACTCGAACAAGTGCGAAGCAACCGCTCCTTTTGGTTTGTCCTCTTTGCTGACCAGAAAAGTTACTTTGATACTTCGATGACCAATGCGCTCACTCTCACCAATCAATCGATCGCACTCTCGACCAATCCCCCGATCCGGCCCGGATTCATTGCGGAAATCTGCATTCCCGAGGAGAACGAACGCGCGCGCCAGACTTTGGCTCAAGTGGTGTCGGAGCTGAAACTCACCGGCCAATTCAGCAACGTCGATTCCATTTCCGCAGACCGGCGCCGCGTGCTGGTGGATCCAAAGCTCCTCCTGCCGGAACGCCATTTTGCGATCGAACTTCAGTCACGACCCAACCCGCTTTCTCTGACTGACGGCGCTGCGGATAAATCGGCCTCACCGCTCGAATCCAAACCCGGCCGGACATTTCGCCAGCGCACGGAGGCGCGAAACTCCTCGATCCTCTCGCCAGAAGGGAGCTTTCCGAAATGAACCGCAAATTTCACTGGCCGAAAATCACCTATCTGGCCACCGCCGCGCTGGCGCTTTGGTATTTCGTGGTGGTGCGCGCGCTCGATCACAAAACGGCTGCGCTCGATGAACCGTTGCGCAAGGTCTGGAAAGAGTTTCAAACGAGCGCTCCGGGAGCAGGCGATCCGCGTGATCTGAAACAAGCTCAGCTCGATTTCCGGGCACTCGAGCAAGTGATCGCCACACTGCAAAATGCCACGGTCACTTTGAAAGCGCGCGTCACCCTCGAAGCGGATATTCAGACGCGCATTCGGGATTCCTTTCAGTTGGTCGATTACCAGAACGAGCGGCAGAACCGAATCCGCGCGCTCTCGTCCGCGGCCAAGGAAAAGCAGGTCACGCTTGATCCCCCGGCGCTGGCCTTTCCCGAATACACGATGGACCGCAATGAACCGAGTTTGCTCTGGGCGCAATTGGCTTTGGGCACGCACGTTTTGAACAGCGCGGTGCAATCGAAGATCTCGACCGTCAAACTCCTGAGTTATACCGAGCCGGAAACCTGGGGCAGTTCAACCAATGAAAGCGGTCTCTGGACCAAAGTCCCGATGCGCATCGCACTCGTCGGCTCCATGCCGGCGTTGCACAGCTTCCTCCACAGCCTGCCGCGTCGCGGGGATGAGTTGAAGCCGGCCGGTTTGCCGGAAACTTCCGCGGATAAGCCGGCCGTTTTTGTCGAACAAATACTATTGCGGAAAACCGCGCCCGAGCGTCCCGACGAAGTGGCGGCGGAACTTCGCTTATGCGGATTCGTATGGCGGCCATGAATTTCACTCTAATCCCGCAAAAGTGGTGGGCCCACCGCAGCCTGGCCTATTCTTTTCCTGCGATCGCACTGGTCCTTTTCGCGCTGGTCATCCGCGAGGTGAACCGGGGCGAGATGCTTGCGCCCGATGCTGTGGCCTCCCCAGTCGCGACGCGCCCGGCCTATGCCCTCAACAAGCTCGACACGTTGGTTTCAATCGCGCCACCAGTAAACGCCGTGCTCGGGACGAATGCGCTGCATCCATTCTTCACCACGTTTTATCAACCGGCGCCCGCGCCCAAGCCGACCACGCGAACCATCGAATTGGTTTACAGCGGCTATACCCAGGTGGCCGATGGGGCCAGGCAGGCATTTGTCAAAGTCGGACCGGCGCTGAAAGTCGCCGCCCCCGGCGCCAAGCTCGTCTCCGATCTCGCCATCGCTGAAGTTTCACTCAAAGCGCTCATCCTCACGAATGCCGCCGGCCAAACGAACCGGCTCGAATTCAACGTCAAAAAACAGATCGAAATCCCACTCTGAAATGGAGACCGAATTGAAAAAAGAAGTGGGCGATCTGCTGTTCGAAACCGGCAAACTAACCAGCGCCCAACTGGACCTGGTGCGCCGGCGCCAGCAACGTTTGCGCATTCCTCAGCATCGCGCCTTGGTGCAGTTGAACTATTGCACGGAAGAAGACACTTACCGCGCCCTGGCGGCGCTCAATGCTCTCGAATTCTACGATCTCACCGGCGTCACACTTCCCCAGGCTTTGCTCGACCAGGTTCCGGTCAAATTGATTTTCCATTACCACATGGTTCCGGTGAAAGCCGAGGACGATACACTCACGCTCGCGTTCAGTGAGCCGCCGCGCTCGATTGATTTGGGCAATTTGCGCCTGGTCCTCGGGA
>JBFMDG010000943.1:0-2351 GCA_040754135.1 Verrucomicrobiota bacterium | reverse complement strand
GCTTCGTTTGATCGGTCCGCATCGTGCCGATGTTGGCTGGGCATTCGACCACGAGCCTGTTCGAGTTCTTCGCTACGAGCGGTTGGATGGTCGCGGCGACTTCTTGAACGAGTTTCGCAACATCGAATTCTTCGATGAACAACGTCATCTTGCCGGCCTCGATCTTTGAAAGATCGAGAATATCGTTCACGAGCCCGAGTTGGTGGCGCGCTGCAGCGACAATTTTTTCCAGATCGGGCTTGAGTTCGCGGACGCCGAGATCTTGCACTTCTTCCTGAAGCATTTCGCCGTAGCCAATGATGGCATTCAGCGGGGTGCGCAGTTCATGCGACATGCTGGCGAGGAATTGGGATTTGGCGAAGTTGGCTTCGTCGGCGGATGTTCGAGCCTGTTCGGCAATTCCTTTTGCTTCGTTCAGCTCTTGATTGGTGGCCTGTAGGCTCACGTTGGCTTCTTCCAAATGAGCATGAGCAGCCTGGAGCCGTTGGTGCGTGCGCGAGAATTCACGAGCGAGCGAGATGGAGATGAACCCGACGAATCCGGCCACAGCCATGGCGAGGATCCAGTCGGTGCTGATGGTGTAAGCCGCGAATCCCAGGAGGCTGCCCCCGTAAATGCCAAGCAAGAGAACGAAACTGCAGCCGAGATAAAACACGATAAAGCCGATCGTGGCGAGCCAGGCGCCCTCGCGATGATCTCGAATCGCGCGCACGCTGAGGCGCGCAATATCAAAACCGCTGGCGGAGGAAAGCAAAAACCACAGCGCCCCGGGAAGTGAAGGTGGACCCTCCGAATTTGGCAAGGGAGGTCGCGCCACAAAGGCGTGCGCTGCCGCCGGCCAGCACAACAACACTGCCATCAAAATGAGCGAACACGACAAAATCGCGGTGAAGTAAGGCGTCGGTTTCGAAGATGAAATGGCATAAAAGAGCAGATTGCCGCTTAAAACCAAACCGAGGAAAGCACTGCACATCACCGGGACCGCTGTCTCGCTCTCCATTCCATTTCGCATCAAAAAGCTCAGAGAAATGACGATCGCTGCAAAAATGGAAGAGAAACCACAGTAGAGGTTCGCCCGGCGATCCGGTTGAAAAAGAAACAAGACCAGGTGCAGGATCGCAAACGGCGCCAGCACACCGCAAAACACAAATGCCAGCACCTTGGCTCGCGGGTAGAGTTGCTGCGCCAGCGATTCATAAAGCGGCGATCTCCTCAACAGCATCTGCGCGTTATAGCGATGGTTTGGATTTGGGTGTGCGCCCGCCTTCGCGAAGGCAAGGACCGATCTGGCATCGGAGGGCGCGAGCCGGCTCAGTGCCCATAACGCGCTCCAGGACACGGCAAAGGATTCGCTCTCCATATTTCGCGCAATCACATCCACCACGTCTGTCGAGGCAATGCCGAGCCGCCCCAGTTCATCCGTCGCCTGCGAAACAAGTTCCGCATCGGAAACGTCACTGCCTTGCGCCAACCCCAAAAGCACTTTCAAAAAATAATTCGTCGAATCGGTTGTGCCATTCCTCGGGAGTTGCAAATCAATCGATTGTTGTTCGCCGCCACCGACTGTCAAATCGCGCGACACCCGTTCTCCAGCGGCGCTAATGACTCGAAGATCCATCGGCGAATCCTCGGAAAAAACAGCCAGCGAAAATTTTTCGCCGCCTGCCGGAATGATCACAGACCAGGCGGGCTTGTCCCGGGGAGTGACCTCGATCACCAAACTTTTGTACGGTTTGGAATCTTCCGATCTTCGGCCGGTGATGATTCCAGGCAGCGCCAATTCACCCGGAGAAGGAAGCGCCTCTGCGACCACGCGCGCCGCGCCTTTCATTTTGCCGTGCCATTTGTGCAGACTGGAATCTTTGCCGGGCTGAGCGGGATCATCGAAATTCCACAAACCCACCAGATTGGGTTCAGTGCCTGTGAACGCGCGAAACATCCCTTGACGGATTTCTTCCCCGGTGCGCGCCACCTTCCAAACACGCACCTCATCCATCCGTCCATGAAACAAAGCATCCGTGCCATGACGCCAAACCGATTTGCCGAGATAATTCCGCCGTCCACTGCGGGTCGAGGAGAAGCTGTTGGTCACGGAGTTCGACTGCACCAAAATGCCGTTGAAATAAAGCTTCATGCCCTCTTGGCCGGAAACAGCAGCAATATGGAACCATCGTTGTTTTTGAATGATCCTGCGGATTTCCAGCGAACCGGAATGCGTCACCGTTCCCTCTCGCCAATAAACAAAGAAACGCAAATCGCGGGATTCTCTGACTGCGCCGACCGTCACGGTTTGCCATTCTTCGCCGAAATCGAAAAAGCGCATCCAAGGTCCGAGGCTGTCCCAGCGTGTC
>JBFMDG010000942.1:0-2351 GCA_040754135.1 Verrucomicrobiota bacterium | reverse complement strand
AATCGACTTTCTCAACCCGGATCGAATCATTGACCTCATCCCGAATCCCGAACTGATATGGCCATCATCAATCAAGCCAACAAAGAGCTGCAGGTAAAAATCGTTTATTACGGTCCCGCGCTTTGCGGGAAAACGACCAACCTCATCAAAGTCCATGAAAACGTGCAGGCCGTGCAGGAAAAAGGAAAACTCGTTTCCCTGGCCACCAGTTCCGATCGCACATTGTTTTTTGATTTTCTGCCCATCGAGGCGATGGCGATCAAAGGGTTTAAGACCAAATTCCAGCTCTACACCGTTCCCGGCCAGGTCATCTACAACACCACGCGTCAGCTCGTCTTGCGCGGCGTGGATGGCATCGTGTTCGTTGCCGATTCGCAATACGACAAAATGCCGGAGAACGTCGAAAGCTTTGCCAACCTTGAAGAAAACCTGAAAACGCAGAAGCTGAATCTCGCCGAGATTCCGTACGTGCTGCAGTATAACAAACGCGATCTCCCAAACGTGGCGCCCGTGGATTACATGGAATACCTGCTCAACAATCGCGAGGTCCAGGTGCCGGCATTTGAAGCCTCCGCCAGCAAATGCGAAGGGGTGTTTGAAACGCTCAACGCCATCAGCCGGCTGCTCCTGCAGAAATTTATCAACGAAAGCACCCGCAAGCCCGCTTGATATGGCCACTCTCCCGCACCTGAATGAGGAGGATCAAGAACGCATCCAATCCGCCCTCGGCGATTTCCTGGCGAAAAGCGAAGCGGAAATCGCGCTCGTCACCGCCGAAGGAGGCTACGTGCTGTTTCAAGCGTCCACCTTTCGTCCCGGTCTGGATGAAACTTCCCTGGGCGCGCTCGCCTCGAATGCGTTTGCCGCCAGCCAGATGATTGCCGGAATGATCGGTGAACCCAATTTCAACAGCCTTTATCAGCAAGGCGAAAAATTCAGTTTGCTCGTGCAAACAATCGATCGCGACAACAACTGTCTGGTGGTTGTTTTTCCCGCGCATATTAGTGTCGGCGCGGTCAAATACTACGCTGTCATGGCCACGCAAGCGATTGCCGAGCAACTCGCCCGCGCCCGGCAACGCGCTCCAGGCGCCGGCATCGACCCCGCCATGCTCAACCTGCAAAACCCCTCCGAAATCTTCCAAAAACGCCCCTGACTTCAACTGTCGGGACCTGCGGGCAATGATTCCCCGTGGACGAGCAAGAGTTCCCCATTGAGTGACTACGATTCCGTTCAAGAGTCGCCCTTTTGTGTATCTCCCTCCTTCACGGCCGAGTTCATTCGATTTTTATCCGTGTCATCCGTCAAATCCGTGGTTCAAAGTTTTTCTTCGGGTGAACAGAAATAAACCAAGCAAACAAAGGCTTGGGACCACGGATGCCTCGGATTTCACGGATCGGAATTGGGAGTTTTGTCCGTGTTATCCGCGAGATCAGTCGTGAAATTCTTCCCGGGATTTCATGCCAAGGAACCCGAATGAAGCGCCGAAACCCAATCGCGATCGCCTCGCTCCGATTCGCAAAAATCGCGGCGGATTCTCACTCCATCTCCCGAACCGGTGCCAGTAACTTGAGTTTTGGCTGCACCCGCGCGCGACGCCCTTGGCCACTCGTGCCTGACCGATCCCATTCACATTGACCGTTCCATGCCCGTTTCATACTTTCCCCTTGGTTAAGAATTCACAAGCCGATGAAATGTTTGTCGGCTTTTCTCAGATTAGATTGCAAATTTGCAATGTAATTGAATCTTTCCGCCCGATAGTTTCTCACCGTGAAAAATGCGAACATCTTCGTGGATGTTGACCTCACGCTGGTCGATGCAAATGGTAAGCTGCTCGACGGAGCACGAGAAGCTTTACAGCGGCTCCGGTCCGAAGGTTGTCACCTGTTCCTTTGGTCCACCTGCGGCGCAGATTACTGCCGCAAGATCGCAGGTTTGCACGGACTGTCCGAGCTTTTCGAAGGCTTTGTTTCTAAGCCGGACATTATTATTGATGACATGCCATCGACGGCACAGACTCCGCTCGTGTACCGCGTCCAGGATGAGCAGACATGGCAGTCGCTGGCTGAGCAGATCATTCAGAAGCACGTTGACTGAGAGAGCGTACGAATGGCCGAACCAAATTAGTGGAGCCAACAGCCGCTATGCGAGAGTTCGATCATCAGTGAGAGTTACAACGCTGTGGTTGCAGTCGCGAGCGCGTTGCTAGCGGCTGTGGCTCAGTTCACCTCTGAGGTAATCCGACAAGAGGTTTTTTAAGATTTTTTCACGGGGGATTTTCCGAGTTCGATTTGATCCAACAAAGCCACCAGAGGGCTGCCATTTTTCTTCAGTGCCGCCTCGTAAATTTC
>JBFMDG010000941.1:0-2353 GCA_040754135.1 Verrucomicrobiota bacterium | reverse complement strand
TTGCTTTTTCGAACGCAAGGAAAGTTTCAAGCGGTTCCGCAGCCGGCGCAATCCCGGCCTCGTTTTCGGCGACCGCGTCCGGGCTTACACCTGGACCGAGTTCAACATCGAAGAGGAGGGATGCGTGGAGATTGGAGACGACACTGTCCTCGTGGGCGCTGTGTTTATGTGCGCCGCGCAAATCCGCATCGGGCGGCGTGTGGTGATTTCCTACAATGTCACCATTGCCGATTCGGATTTTCACCCGCGGGACGCCGAACTGCGCAAGCTGGATGCGATCTCGAACGCGCCCGGCGGAGACCGTTCGCATCGGCCGCGTTTCATCGCCAGGCCAGTGTTCATCGAGGACGACGCACGCATTGGCATCGGCGCCATTGTCCTCAAAGGAGTGCGCATTGGTGCGGGAGCTCAAGTATGGGCGGGTGCGGTGGTGACGAACGACGTGCCGGCCGGGGCGGTGGTTGCCGGCAATCCAGCGCACCTGCTTGAAAGCTGGTCGGTGGCCGTATGAAGGCGCTGCGAACATTGGATCACGATTGGTTTCCGCAACCGCTGCCGGACAATTTCGAAATGGGCGAGCGAAGCTGGTGTTACAGCTCGTTTTGTTGTTTGCACCTGCGCAGCAAAAAACGAAATGCCGTTCGCATCGGAACCGACACTGGAATTTATGCCGGCACATTTTTTGAACTCGGGCCGGAGGGCACGGTCGAGATCGGAAATTACTGCACGCTCGTGGGCGCCATCATCAGCACGAACAGCCGTGTTGTCATTCATGATTACGTTTTCCTCGCGCACGAAGTGGTGTTGGCCGGCTCGTTTGCGGCGCGGCCATTTCCGTTATCGGCCGATCCCGCCGACAGGCATGAAACTGAGCGCGAGCCGGACGCCATCGTCATCGGCGATAATTGTTGGATATGCGCCCGGGCAGTTTTGCTAAGCGGGGCGCGCATTGGCGAGGGAGCTATCGTCGGCGCCGCTGCCGTCGTCAATTTTGAGGTTCCTCCCTACGCCATTGTCGCCGGCAATCCGGCGCGGGTCGTTGGGTGGACGCATGCGATTGCGGCCGGAGCGGCGTGAAAGTGTTTTCCGGAACGGTTTGAAACGATTTCGATTGGAGATGTTATGAGGAGGATCAGATCACCAGGTTTGCGAACAGAATCAAAGGACGAGAGGACGCAGGCATCACGCTGCAACTCTGCGTTCACCTTGATTGAACTGCTCGTGGTCATTGCCATCCTGGCCATTCTAGCAGCGCTGCTCTTGCCCGCGCTCGCTCAGGCCAAAGCCACCGCGCGCCGCTGCAAATGCGCATCAAATTTCAAACAGATCGGCATCGCACTTGAAATGTACATCACCGATTCCATGGACACACTGCCCGGCCCGATCTGGTACGGCCAGCCGTTCCAATACGATCAATCCACCACAAACAACCTCCCTTATTACCTGCATCGGTACCTCGGCACGCCTGCGCCATCGGCGGCAACGAACGATTCGAAACTCTTCCTCTGCCCAGGTTACGAACATCTCGCTCCCAAAGCACCCCCCGGCGCCGAACGAGTCGCCGTCATCGTGAACCGCGATATTGATCCAGCCCCGGGACCGATGCTGCGTCCGTTCGGTTATCCGCAGCGCGGCGGCCAGCCACGCCGCGAACCGCTCAAGGCGGGCGACATCGATGCCCATGGATCTCGGTCAACTCTGTTTGCGATCTCCGACGCCGACAAGCTGAACAGTCCCGGCCAGGACAATCCGTGGTATGGACAATTGCCCGAGAAACCGGTGCATGGGAAGCATCGCAACCAACTCTTCTTTGACTGGCACGTCGAGGCAAAGCGTGCGCGCTGAGCCTCGGCACGACCCCCCAATTGCCGACCTGCTTTGAATCGCACTTGCATGATTATGAAAGTTCGTTTGCTCATTGGAATGCTCCTCCTGTTTTCAAAGTCCGTTTACTCTCTTGCCGCACCGGGCGAGGTGATCTGGAAATTCCCCACCGGCGCGCCTGTGCTCTCCTCGCCGGCCCTGAGTTCAGATGGAATTCTCTACGTCGGTTCCTATGACCAGTTCCTTTACGCCATTCAGGCCAGCGACGGCGTCTTGCGCTGGAAATATTCCTTGCAACCGCTCCGCACCAACGAAGCCGCCTACGTTTTTGCTTCTCCCAGCATCGGTGAGGACGGAACCATTTACTTTGGAACGGAAGAAAGGAATTTCATGAGTGCGGCCGCAGCGGGAACATTTTACGCCCTCAATTCCGACGGAACGTTGCGCTGGAAATTTCCGCTCGGCGCCGCCATCTACTCCGATCCGGCATTGGGGCCGGATGGCACCATTTACTTCGGCGCTTTCGATT
>JBFMDG010000940.1:0-2364 GCA_040754135.1 Verrucomicrobiota bacterium | reverse complement strand
CAGTTCGGTGGCTGCTGTCAATTGCGGTTTGAACGGCTCTTCAAAAATGGCAGACTTCAAAATCACGGCCGCTTCCTTGATGAAAATCTGCGGCAACTGCGTGGGCGATCGGACATCGTAAAATCTTCCCCGGCCCTGATCCGCGATGCTGATCATCGTGTCCGGACCGGCATGTCCGGCGATTAAAACCGTGCTGACCGTGATGCGGTCTTTCACAATCGCGTCCATCAAAGCCGATGACGGCGGTCCCGGATCGCCGTCGCTGAACACGATCATGTGCTTGAGATTTGCCGTGGATTTTTTGAGCCCGTGGTAGGCCATGGTCATGACCCCTTCAAAGCTGGGAAGATCCCCCTGGTTCATGCCGGCGATCTGGCGTCGGGCCTCTTTTTTGTCCCCCACCTTCTGCAACGGAAAGAGCCACCGCTCGTTTCCATCCCAGAGGATGACGCCGATTTCGTCCTGCGGTCCGAGCGCATCGAGGGCAGCGACGGCGGTATCGCGCGCAACCTGATTGCCGTTATTGAATTCCATGCCGTGCATGACGAGCACGAGCGCGCCATTCGGAAGAACCTTTTTACTGCTCAACTCCATGTCAACCGGCAGAGCCGATTCCAAAGGCGTATCGCGATAACCGCCGGCGGCGTATGCCTGATCTCCGCCGATGCAGACAAGCCCGACGCCGAAATCACGCACGGCGCTTTCGAGCAGTTTTAGCAAGTCGCGCCCGACGTCTCCGGCTGCGATGTTGCTGAGAAAAATCGCGTCGTAACTCTGCATCTTGGCAAGGCTGTCCGGGAATCCGGAAATATCGGTGACGCGCACTTGCATTTGCGAAGAGCGAAGCACGTCGGCCAGGCTGGCATCGGCGGCGGGATCGACAGAAACCAAAAGCAATTGCGGGTCACCGCGAACGGTCGTGAAGCTTGTGGCGCGGTTGTTTTGGGCGACCAGATCACTCGTGCCTTCGATCGACACGTCGTAGCTGTAAAATCCGGGATCGCTGAGCGTCTGCGGAAATGTGAAAAGATTTTTGCCCTTGGCGAGTTCCACTTTTTGTTCGCCGAGGTACTGATCGTTGCGATAAAGCCGCACGGTCGCCGGCTGCGCCTTATCCGCCTGAGCAAAGATTTTGACCTCGAAGGTCTGTCCCTTTTTGAGGTCATTCGGCATGCTGAGCTTTTGCAGCGACACATCATTGCCACGGCTGACGCCGAGCGGCACGACATCCATGGTGACTCCGAGCGGTTTGGAAGCGAGCACGGCTCCCAGCGCGTCGCCCAGGTTCTCATTGCCATCACTCAGCAGCACCAATCTTTTCTGTCCCGCTTCGGGAAAGGCCGCCGTCGCCAGCCGCAATGCGCTCGCAATATCCGTGCGTTCGGTGCTCACCACCGCCTGGATTTTTTGCAGATCGACCGCGGGCGTCGCCGAAAACTCGATGCCGGCATCGGACCCGAAGACGACGACACCGACGTTATCGATCGATTTCTTACGGGCGGAGGCTTTGTTGACATAGTTGCGCGCGGCTTCTTGTTGCGCGGAGGGAATGCTGTCGGACCGATCGAGAACAAAATAAAGATTCATGCCCTCGAGCGGTCGAAGCCACTGCAGACCGGCGGCGGCGAGGACGAGAAAGGAAACGATGATCACCCGCACGCACAGGGCGGTCCAGCGCCGCCATGGTCCGATATGCACGTCGGACTTCCAAGTCAGCCAGACAACCCAGGCAAGTGCCGGAGGCAACAGCACGAGCCAATAAGGATTGGTGAATTGGAAATTCATCAGTTAAGTGATGCCAGGTTCGACCGGGAAATGCCCTCGCGACGAATGAATTTTTGCACGCGATGATTGACCGCGTCGGCCACGTAAAGATTGCCTTTCGAATCAAAAGCGATCGCCCACGGATTGTGAAACTGGCCGGGCGCCGCGCCCGGGCCGCCAAGGATTTCCACCGGCCGATCGTGCGCATCAAAAATCTGGATCCGGCTGTTGCCAAATTCACACACGTACTGGAATCCGAATCCATCGACCCGCACGTCGTAGGGATAACTGAGCTGACCCGGCCCCGAGCCGGCGCTGCCGTAAGCGCGAAGGAATTGCCCCTCCCGACTGAACACTTGCATGCGGTGATTGCATGAATCGGCCACGTAAATGCGATCCTGCGCATCGACAGCCAGGCCTTCCGGCCGGTTGAATTCACCGGGACCCGGCCCGGCTTTGCCGAAGCGTTGCAGAAATTTTTCGCCGTGAGCGGTGAAGCGTTGTACGCGTTCGACCGCGCCGTATTCGCTTACGAAGATCTCGCCGCGCGAATTCACGGCGGCGGAACGCGGAAACATCAACTGGCCCTCTGCGGATCCA
>JBFMDG010000939.1:0-2377 GCA_040754135.1 Verrucomicrobiota bacterium | reverse complement strand
GTCGATCCATTGAGATTTCTTCGCCAATCGGCCTTGACCACAAAATTGCGGTTCAGAAAGTAGGCCAGACCGGCCGTCAGGAAATCTTTGTTGGTCGTGCCATTGTCCAAAGCGGTACTGCCGGGCAGCATTTCCGTTTGCGTCACGATCTCAGTGTATCGAACAAACGGCACCAGATCCATGTCACTGCCCCAGCCGGAACGCCAGGCTTCCGGCCAGAAATGATACGCGCCCTCGATATTCCAGCCGTACATGGCTTTGCCGAAATCATCCGCGGCGGAAGTATTGTTGTTGGCCACAAAAACCTCGGGATTGGCGAAGTGCCAGTAAAGAAATTCACCGCGCAATTCGAGGCCGGTTTTCGGGACGCGATAAAGTCCTTCTATGTCCCAGAGCCCCACGAATGATTTGCCGCGAATCCCTTCGACTTCCGTGACATAAAATGAAGTGCTCGCATCCAATCCCGGTAAACCGTTGTAATGAAGCCGTCCCGAGTAAGCGAGCGTGTTCTCGTCCGCTGCCCGCAGGCGCGGCCGGCCATTCCGAACGCCGCTTCCCGCGTCAATGCCAGGCGCAGCATACCCCGCCGGACGCGTCGCCGTCGCCCCTGATCCAGAGGTGACAATGGCATCTTCCAATCCTGTCGATACCATCAGCTGATAATTGAGACTGTCGGTGATCTTTCCGAACACGCCGAGACTCGGCTCAAACCAGGTCGATGGAATCAGCTCCCGATATAACTCCGGCCGTTCCGTGGAATAAAAAACCGTTGGCTCATGATATTTGTTGATGCGGCCGACGGGAACGAGATCGATTCCCAGTGAGCGAATATTGAAATGATCGTTGATGACGACATCGACATAAAACTGTTCGAGTTCGAGTTCGCCGTTGAAGCGGTTGCGGCCATCGTTCGAGCTTTCATCCACAGCGCCGTGTTCGAGTTCGATTTCCGAATTGAACACGAGGCGGTCGCTGATCTGGAAACTGGGAGTGAGGACGAAGCGGTGGGGATCGAACACGTTGTTGCCGGCTTCGGGAAAGCGGTATTTCGCTTCGCCATAGAAGCCGAGGGTTAATCCTTTCGTTCGGAAAAAGCTTTTGTTGAGCAGTTCTTCCGCCTGGGGATCCTTTGGCGGTCCTTCTTTGAGGCGTTGCAATTCATTTTGGAGTTCCTGGACCTGCTTTTGGAGTTTTTCGATCGCAGCGGCCTGATCGGCATCAGCCGGTTGAGTGGGAATGGCCAAGGCCAGCGCCGCGCTGACCAGCAGAGATTTCATAGGCAATGTTTTCATTTCTTTCATTGAGAACGAGTCTCAAGTCGGAGGCTATTGAGATTGAATCTCACTTGCAAGGAGGAATTAAAAATTTTTTTTCACCCAGCGGCGCGCGCCCAGCCAGTGTCCCATCAGGCTCAACGGCAACAGCAGCCCGCTCACCCGATGCAACCAGACCAATCGCTCACGCCATTCCGCCGAGCCGACATACAACAAAGCCGCTCCGCTCAAAATCAAGGTGGCAAAAATCACTTCCATCATCAGTCCCGTGCCGCGGTTCGCTTTCAATTCCCAACCGGTGCGGATGTGATGACAACAAAGATATCCAAAAAGCCCGCACAAAAAGGGATACAACCCGCCATGCACCAGGACAGCCGCGCGCAGCCAGAAGGGAGTTTGAAGGTCGCGCGCCTGAAGCGTTTGCCCCCACCACACCAAAATGCCGGAAACAAAACTGGCCGCCAGCAGGGAAGCCACCACCATTTGCAGATTGCCGGAGAGACGGGAAGGGCGGCCTTCGGAAAAGGTGTCGCTCATCGCCTAGCAATGCTTGTTTTTGCAGGCGCCCAGTTTTTTCAGTTCCTCGCAGGTGCCGGTGATCTGCAGCCGCTGCGTCTTGATCGTGAATCCGAGTTTGTGGCTGATCTCGTCTTCGAGCTTGGCGATTTTCTCGCTTTCGAATTCGACAATTCTTTCACAATCCTGGCAGATGATGTGATTGTGATTGGGGTGATCGGCGTAGTTCGGGTCGTAAAACTTGTAATCCTTGCCGAAATCCATCTCGCGGACAAGCCCGCTTTCAGTCAACAACGGTAGGGTTCTGTAAACAGTGGCGCGGGAGACCGATTTGTCGCGCTGATGCGACCATTCGAGCAGTTGTTCCGCAGTGAAATGTTCATCGGTGCTGAAGACCGTTTCGATAATGGCCTGACGCTGCGCAGTGATTCGCAGATTTTTTCTGGCCAGAAACTCCAGAAACTTCTTTTTCGCTTCAGCTTTTTCGCATGCCGGCATGGCACCAGTATATTTCAGTCTCCTTCCAGTTCAAGATTCAACTCAGGACGGACGCGTCTGCACGCGTCAGCAAGCTTGCGACATCGGCC
>JBFMDG010000938.1:0-2391 GCA_040754135.1 Verrucomicrobiota bacterium | reverse complement strand
TTACCCACACGCTTCGCCAAGGCCAAAGCGCCGTCGCCACTTCGTTCTGCCGGCGCACTCCATAAAACGCGGCGGACACACTCCGCTCATTTTGGACTGCGGTGGCAAGCGCGAGAGCGCGCGACACCGCTTTGGCCAGCTCCCAACGCTCTGGATTTACCCACACGCCTTGCCAAGGCCCAAGCGCCGTCGCCACTTCGTTTTGCCGACGATGGCAATCTTTTCTGTTCAGTTGCGACGTTTCTGATTTAAGTTAGCCGCCGCACATGAGATTCGCGCGATTCCTGGTCAGTTTAATTTTGTTCTGTTCCATTGCCTCGGCCCACGTGGGCAATCATCCCTCTGTCCACGACACCGCGGCGTCGATTTTGGAGCGTTTGAGAAAAGAGAAAACTCACGCCGAACTCAAAGCGCTCACGGTGGCGCAGGTCGAACGATTTCTCACTGCGCAGGAACGGCAGATTCTCGGCACCGAACATTTCTCATTCAAAGTCAACGTGCCCGTGACTGTCTCGGTCATCCGCTACACAGGCATGGCCACAGTGCCATTTTGGTTCGATAATGCCGGGTTCAAAAAAGCTTCTTATCGCGTGAAGGTGGGAGATCACGAATACGACGTTTGGGAGAAGGACTTTCCCGCCGGCTGGATCGGGCTGGGCGTCAATTCCATTACCGGCGGCGGGCGGCATTATTTCGTTTCGCTGCGCACACGCGAGGAAGCAGAAATTCAGCTGAGCGACCTCTACCCGGGACAAGCGACCGTGGGCGAATTCAAGAAGGACGAAAAACCGTATGTCGATACCGAAGACAAAATCACCGCCGCACCTTCGGAATTGGACGGATCGATTCTAATCCGCACCGTCAATGCCTGGCGGGAAGTGGCGCGTTTGCTCAATGTGTTTCTATTCACGCAGCATCCCTCCTCGCGCCGGCCTGATCATGTTTTGCTGACCTGGAGTGACGATCCCAAAACGACGCAAACGATCCAGTGGCGCACCGGACCGAAAGTCAAACGCGGTTATGTCGCTTACCAGAAGAAGGCGGCATTTGACCGGTTCAAACCGAAACCATTGCGCATGGTTCGCGCACGCACCGAGCGGATCATTTCAACCAATCTCCTCAATGACGCGGTGATCCAATGGCACTCGGTGACGCTCCGTGATCTCGATCCAGGAACGACCTATGTCTATTCGGTTGGCACGGAAAAGAGCGAGGATTGGACGGAACTGGCGGAGTTCACCACCGCGCCGGAAGGGGTCGAGCCATTCTCGTTCATTTACATGGGAGACGCGCAAAACGGTTTGGATCGTTGGGGCAGCCTGGTCAAGAACGCGTATCGCAAACGGCCGGACGCGGCCTTTTACATTATGGCGGGAGATCTGGTGAATCGCGGAGCGGATCGGGATGATTGGGACAGTCTCTTTCACAATGCCGCGGGCGTGTATGATCGGCGCACGCTCGTTCCGGCTATTGGCAATCATGAATGCCAGGGCGGCCATCCGGGGTTGTATTTGAAATTCTTTGATTTGCCAAAAAACGGTCCAACCACGTGTGAGACGGAACGGGCTTATGCGTTCGAATACAGCAATGCGTTATTCATTGTGCTCGATTCCAATCTGGCTCCGGAAACGCAAACCGCCTGGCTCGACCAGCAACTCTCCCGCAGCAAAGCCACTTGGAAATTTGTCATTTATCATCACCCGGCTTACTCATCCGCGCCCAGCCGCGATAACAAAACTTTGCGCGATGCCTGGGGGCCTCTCTTTGACAAATACCACGTCGATCTCGCTTTGCAGGGGCACGATCACGCCTATCTGCGCACTTACCCGATGAAAAAAGGCAAGCGCGCCGCCAGCGCCAAAGAGGGGACGGTTTACATCGTCTCCGTTTCCGGCACGAAGATGTACAAACAAGATCCGCGCGACTACACCGAATTCGGAATGACCAATGTGGCCACTTACCAGGTCCTGGACATTCAGATCAGCGGCGATCGCCTCGTGTACCGGGCTTACGACATTGATGGCCGGTTGCGCGACGAATTGATCATCGAGAAGTAGCGCAATTCAGTCATTCCAAAGCGCCGTCGCCACTGTGTTCCGCCGGCGCACTCCATAAAACGCGGCGGACCCAGTCCGCTCATTTTGGACTGCGGTGGCAAGCGCGAGAGCGCGCGACACCGCTTTGGCCAACTCCAAACGCTCTGGTTTTACCCACACGCATTGCCAAGGCCAAAGCGCCGTCGCCACTGCGTTCTGCCGGCGCACTCCATAAAACGCGGCGGACCCAGTCCGCTCATTTTGGACTGCGGTGGCAAGCGCGAGAGCGCGCGACACCGCTTTGGCCAACTCCAAACGCTCTGGTTTTACCCACACGCCTTGCCAAGGCCAAAGC
>JBFMDG010000937.1:0-2404 GCA_040754135.1 Verrucomicrobiota bacterium | reverse complement strand
AGGGGAGATTGGAAATGTCAACGCGTGCGATTTCTAACTGGTTCAAAAAATGGACGAAGCTTGCTCAAGGTCGAAAGCCGCATCCGGCGATTTTCGCCATCGATGCCATCAATGATCTCTGTCCGCTCTGTCTGCAGCACAAACGCCTCGAGTACGTCGATCGCGAAATGGGCGAAGCCTTTTGTGAAGATTGCCTCGAGTGCGTCGAAGCTGCCGATCGCAATCTGGCCGCGGCTCTGTTTGAACGGCCCGATCACCGGATTTGAGGCGGGGTCGGCGGGCCAGGATTGTAATCGTAAGCATGGCCCGTGGAAGGGACCGGCGACACAGGTCCGACATAAGGTCCGGAGCCATCGGTCACATACTTGTGATCCTGCAGCGGGAGCATCCCCTGGTATGACCGGATGGAGTAGGATTTCAGGGAACTGCAACCGGCGCCGGCGGTGAGCAACAAAACCATTCCCATCAGCGCGACACATTTCGACCGGATTTTATTTGTCATAGGAAAACTCTCCTCCTCGACCGGCACGCAGCCGGGTTTCAAACAGCATTCCGCATCGAAGCCGCTTTGCAACCTGATTGCGCCCCCGGTTTTCCTTTGCGGGAAAGCTGGAAAAATCTGTTTTCCTGCACCTGACCCGCCGTTAGTGTGACGCCGTGCCGTGCGATATTTCCATCATCGTTCCTGTGTACAACGAGGAAGCCAATGTGCAGCCGCTGGCGCGCGAAGTGGCCGAAGCGTTGCGCCATGAAACCCGCTCATGGGAACTGGTCTTTGTCGATGATGCGAGCAGTGACGCCACCTGGTCGCGCATTCGCGAGGCGCGCCAGTCCGATGGGCGTGTGCGCGGTCTGCGGCATGCGCGGAATGCTGGTCAAAGCGCGGCGATATGGACCGGGGTTATCCATTCCGAAGCGCCGATTCTGGCCACGCTCGATGGCGACCTGCAAAATGATCCGGCCGATTTGCCGCGATTGCTGGCGGCGCTTGAAAAGGTTGATTTTGTTTGCGGCGTGCGCACGAAACGGCAGGACACCTGGATGCGCCGCGTCTCCTCGCGGATTGCGCGGCGCGCACGCAAATGGATGCTGGGCGTGGATTTCGCGGATACCGGTTGCGCCTTTCGCGTGTTCAAGCGCTCGGCATTGAACGGCATCTTTCCTTTTAACGGTCTGCACCGTTTCCTGCCGGTCCTCGTCCATGGCGGTGGTCAAAAAACTCTCGAACTCCCCATTCACCATCGGCCGCGAATTGCCGGCGTGTCGAAATACGGCGTTTGGAATCGGTTGGGCCGCGGCATTTACGATCTGTTCGCCATTCGCTGGTATCAACGGCGGCGGCTTCCTGCCTTGCGCATCGAAAAATTGCCGGAATAACCCTGCGACGACCGGCGGTTCCATTCGCAACCCTTTTGCCGATTGTAGATCAGCCGAACAGTGCGATGTTTTCACCGAATGCGAAGCGGAAATGGTCGCAAAGGAGGGGTGATGGTTCCAAAACGTTTCGTGGTGATCGGCGGTTCCGCCGGAGGGATTGAGGCGTTGATCCATCTGGTGCGCGAGTTGCCGCCGGCTCTGGACGCGGCGTTGTTCGTCGTCATCCACGTGGCCCGGAGCAGTCCCCGCATGCTGCCGTCGATTCTGAACCGCCAGCGCGGAATCGTCGCGCGTTACCCGGAGCATGGCGAGCGCATCCGCGGCGGCTGCCTTTATGTCGCGCCTCCGGATTATCACATGGAAATCATCGATCAGCGCATCGCGTTGCATCAAGGGCCTCGGGAAAACCGCCATCGTCCCGCGGTCGATCCTTTGTTTCGCACCGCGGCCCGCGCTTTTGGCCCAGCCGTCATCGGGGTCATTCTCACGGGCTATCTCGACGATGGCACCGAAGGATTGATGGCGGTGCGCGACGCCGGAGGGATCACGGTCGTTCAAGATCCGGTCGATGCCGCGGCGCCTTGCATGCCGCGGAGCGCGCTGGCGCACGTCGCGGCCGATTACTGCACTCAATTGAAATCCATTCCGGCGCTGTTGATTGATTTGCTCAATGGCCACCCTGCGCCCATGGGCAAAAGAAAGCCGTCCAGGAAGAAGACCATGAAACGCCCCAAAGATCCTCTCGATGTGCAATTGAGCTGTCCGGAATGCGGCGGTCCCATGAATGAAAGCGTGAATGGAAATCTGCTCCGCTACCGCTACACGGTCGGTCACTCGTTTTCTCCGGAAAGCCTTCTCGACGGCCAAAGCCGAACCATCGAATCAGCGATTGATGCCGCCAGACGCACCATGTTGGAACGCGCCGCGTTGCTCAAGAGATTGAGTTCGCAATTCGAGCGCGAGAGTGATACCGCGCAAAATTTCCTCGAGAAAGCCCGCGAACTGGAAGCCCATTCGGTGCAGCTCG
>JBFMDG010000936.1:0-2409 GCA_040754135.1 Verrucomicrobiota bacterium | reverse complement strand
AGCGAGGAAGATGACGTCGCCATCCCGACACCCGGTGACTACGAAAGTCGCGAATCAAAAGAGTACCAAATTGCGGCAGGACAGCCGATCGAGGACATCACTCTTTTCTGCACCAACCGCGTTGCTGGCGATCCGAGCCTTTACCTCGGGGACGAAACGAAAAAATCGAAGTATCTGGCGCAATTGAAAGAACGCAGCGCCGCCGAGGAAGTCGAGTCGGATGCGGCATCCCAGGCGATCAGAAAACTGCTCTTGAACAAGCATTGGATTCCAGCGCCGGCAGTCAACCAACCCGACGCGCCGATTCGTTTGCTTAAGGTTTCCATTCGCCGAGAACCCTATGACGTCCTGAACCTTGGCAAATCGGTGCCGACTTTGGCAGTGGATTTAATCTCGAGACAGGGGGAGGCGGAGGCCTATCATCGATCGGCACTGATCGACGACCATGGTTGTCGTTTCGAGAGCCGCTCATTTGTCTCGGGTGGTTCAGCAAAGCAAACGATTCATTTCAACAATTTTCCAGCACGCCAGCGATTCAAACTCGCGGTGGAAGACGCGGAGGAAAAGGTCTTCGAGTTTGAAATTCCGCGATTCTTTGGAGAAATCCAGTTTCCAGTCTGGACTCCCGAGCCCCTCCCCGCCGTGCGCACGATTGCGACGGATGAAACGATTCATTTTGCGGGCTTGGTTGAGCGAGATATGAACCCGCGATTCCGATTTGAACGAACTGGCCAGCCCAGCTCGGAGTGGGAAGTGGAATCGGTTGCCTGGATAGATCCCACCGGAAATGAAACCCACGATCCACGGGGTCTCTGCCGCAAAGAATCTGTGTTGAAACTGCGCGCCCATTTGTTTCGCAAACAAACCGGCCGCTTCCCACCGGCGCAGGAATGGATCCTTGCCAATCTCAACGTGCCGCCGGATGGCCAATTCACGTTGCTCGATCAGACCAACCGATTGCTCGGGCTCGACCTCAAACTGGTGGCGGTTTGTGGCAAAGGCGAATTCACCTATGCGGATCGCATTCCCGTGTCGGGCACGGCGGCGATTGATACGAGTTCTTTCTTGCTTCGCCGGCGCGCCTTATCGAGTCATCACGGCCTGGAACGCGTGCCCGATCTCTTTATCAAACCCACTCCCGGTTCGTTTATGCCATCTCCGGGTCCGAGTTCAGCACGTACCATTGAAGTGGTTTCAAAAGTGCCGCACCTGGCAGTTCGCATCAAAGGATTGAAGGAAACGCATCGGATCGAATTGGTGGGCGGCCGCAAGATTCAGTTGCGCCCACAGATGCCTTTTCCTGAGGGTGAACAAAATCAGGTGCGGGATCGTGATCTGCATCTGGTGCCGTTGCCGGAAAATTCGCGGCGCGGTTCCATCACGTTGCGGTTCGTTGCGCAAAAGCGCAGAACAGCCGAGTTCACTGTTTCCAATCCGGCGGCTGTTGAAGAAAGCCCGAAGGTGAAAGCCCTGCGAAAGCAGGCCGAAGCCGGTGATGCCAAAGCCCAGTACGAGTTGGCCAAAGCCATCGAAAATGGGGAGGGTACCTTGACGGATTGGAAATCGGCCGAGCATTGGAAGAAAGTGGCGGCCGAGAATGGCCATTCACCCGCGCGCTTTGAATGGGCCGAGCGCGAAATCCACGCGGAGAATCCGAAAGCCGTTCAATGGATGACCGAGTTGGCCGAGCAAGGGATGTCCCAGGCGCAGGTAATGATGGGTTGGTGGCACTTGGGTCTCGGCGGAGGCCGGGAGGAAAAAGATCCGGCCCAGGCATTCCGCTGGTTTGGGAAAGCGGCCGAACAAAACAATCCTGTCGGGCAACACGGACTGGCGCACTGTTATCGCACTGGCCAAGGAACAGCCATCGACCTTAAACGAGCTTTCGCCTTGTTTCACAAAGCTGCGGAAGCGGGTCATGCACAGGCTCACCAGGCGCTCGGAATCATGTACTGGCACGGTCAGGGCGTAGAGCCCAACCCGGCCGAGGCATATCGATGGCTCAAGAAATCGCCGCTGCCCCTGAATCTCGAAGGCTGCCATATCATGGGTCTGATGCATCGCGATGGCAAAGGCACCGCGCAAAATCTTGTGGAAGCCTACCAATGGTTTGCACGGGGCGCCTACGCCTCGCGTGAAGCGCGCCTGCGGCGTGACGAACTGCGCGAGCGCTTGACGCCAGAGCAAGTCGCCCAAGCCGACGCGCAGATTGAAAAGGAATTCCCGACCCATAGTCCCTTTGACCCGGTCTCGCCATGAACACCGCAGCAGTCGGTCGTTGTATGATGAATTTGGCGGTTTACGGGATTTTTGTGGCGTTGATCACGGCCGGGCTTTGGGCCCAGGAAGTCTCTCATTTCGCGGTTGGATCAGACACGAACAAGTTTAGTCGCGTGCGTTTTTTGCGAG
>JBFMDG010000935.1:0-2410 GCA_040754135.1 Verrucomicrobiota bacterium | reverse complement strand
CACTCGTGGGATTTTCTGACGGCGTTCTTTTCGTGGTTCGCGCCGGGCAAACTTCGATGCGCTTTGCCAGAAACGCTCTCGCCGCTCTCGACCATCGCAATGCGAAATTGTTGGGCATCGTTTTGAACGGAATTACCGCGGACAATCCGTACTATTATTACCATAGCTATTATCACGCGTATTATCGCAAGGCCAAAGGACCGGCGGTGGAAGGCGAACAGAAAGCGCCCGGGCGCAAAATGCCCAAACCAAAATCGGTCCCATCGATCGAGGCCGAAGCCAAGGCGCGCGCCGGTCAGAAAGCCAGCGCGGAAACTCTCGCTGCCGAAGAGCAGAACAAGACGGAGATTTTCCGGGCGCGTCGCGCAGCCCGCCGACAGGACGGCAACGAGACCGCCTGGCTCAAAAAGGATAACAATTCCATTTCGGTTCCAAGCCGGGAATCTTCCACGCCGAACAACGATCGGGTTTAGGTGCAGTAAATACGAATTTCGTTTTCAAGTCCCATCAGATTCCCCGGCTTACCTTCCGGACCTGAGTAAGTCCGCCGCCTGATCGCTGGAGTTTGGCCGTCTTGCCGATGCGTTGGGCTTTCCTTTCTCGAAAACCTCGTCGGAAAACTTTGTCGAAAGAATTTTCGATCGCCAAAGTTTGGGAACGGCTCGGTCGGATAAATGCTCGAGCGTTTTGAACACGCGCACGCGCTGCGGCTTGTAAAGCCGCGAGACCGATTTGCGCGCGCCAGCTTAATCACACCCACGCGCTGCTCGATTTTCCGCATTGCATGCTACCGGAGCATCGCCTGCGTTCCTGCCGTCTAACAAGACCATGAAACGATGCCTTCTTCTTGCCGGCTTGCTGTTATCCATACCAATACTCCCATTTCCCATTGCTCAAGCGGATGGGCTGATCGTCGTCACAGATCTTCAGATGCTGCCGGCACCGGGATCACAAGGTCCGCCTTCATGGCCCCATCCCCTGCCCTCTCCTCGTCGCATCTATCGCTTCGCGCCGCTCGAAGTCACTTACCATCACGTGGACGTTCACATCAAAGACCAAATCTCCGTCACGTCGGTCGATCAGGAATTTTACAATCCGAACGCTCACGAGCTGGAGGGGACTTACCTCTTTCCCGTTCCCAAGGGAGCGCACATCGACCGATTCTCGATGGAAATTGGCGGACGCCAGGTCGAAGCGGAACTGTTGCCGGCGGCGAAAGCGCGCAAGCTTTATGAAGACATTGTCCGTAATTTGAAAGATCCGGCACTGCTCGAATATGCCGGGCGGGAATTATTCAAAGTTCGCGTATTCCCCATCGAACCGCATTCCCGGAAGCGGATCAAAGTTTCCTACTCCCAACTCCTCAAAACAGAAAGTGGTCTGGTTTCGTATGTTTACCCTTTAAACACAGAAAAGTTCTCAGCGCGCCCGATCAAAAACGTCTCTGTGCAAATCAAATTGGAAACGCGACGTCCAATCAAAGCGCTCTATTCTCCCAGTCACCCAGTCGATATCCGCCGGCATGGTGCGACGCGGGCGCAGATCACATACGAAGCGAGTCAAACCAAGCCTGACACAGATCTGCAATTGCTCTTTGCCGCGGAAGATTCCGAAGTGGGGCTGCACCTGCTCACCTCGAAGGGTAACGACCGTGATTCGGGCGGCTACTTCCTGTTGCTGGCTTCTCCCGGGAAAGCGGAGAAGGCCGAGTTGGTTTCGAAGGATGTTGTTTTCGTGCTCGACACCTCCGGCTCGATGGCAGGAACGAAACTCGATCAAGCCAAGAAAGCGCTGCAGTTTTGCGTGGAAAACCTGCGCGAGCAGGATCGCTTCGAAATCATACGATTCGCCACCGAGACGGAACCGCTTTTTGAAGAAGTAAAGCCCGCCACTTCAGAAAACCAAAAGCGCGCCTTTGATTTTATCCGCAACCTCAAACCCATCGGCGGCACCGCCATTGAACCGGCTTTGCGCAAGGCATTGACACTCCGCAAAGCCGGCTCCGATCGTCCTTTCATCGTGATTTTCCTGACCGACGGACGGCCGACCGTTGGACCGACTCACGAAGATGAAATCCTGTCGAGCGTAAGAAAGGCTGGAGAAGGCAATACGCGCATCTTTTGCTTTGGCATTGGTCACGACGTCAACACGCACCTGCTCGATCGCATTACGGAGGAGACGCGCGCGTTTAGCCAATACGTTTTGCCGGAAGAAGATCTCGAACTGAAACTTTCGAGTTTCTTTTCCCGCATCAATGCGCCAGTTCTGTCCGATTTGCTGATTCATTTTCCGGATGGAATGCGCGCGAAATCGTTGTATCCATCAAATCTGCCGGACCTGTACCACGGCGATCAACTTGTGATCGTGGGGCGATTTGACGGCCCTGCGACCGGTCGCGCCAAACTCGAAG
>JBFMDG010000934.1:0-2412 GCA_040754135.1 Verrucomicrobiota bacterium | reverse complement strand
CAAATGGGATAGAAACTTATCGCCACCGAGATCGAGGGTGCGAATGACCACCGGATGCGGCTTTAAGGCGGCCGCCACCTGGCGATAAGCCTCGAATTGCTCGTTTTCCGTGGGGAGGCTATGGCGGTTGATGAACAGGTATTCGGTGCGAAAGAGCCCGACGCCCTCGGCGCCGAACGATTGAACCGCCTCGGTATCGGACGGTTGCTCGACATTGGCGGAGATGATGATGCGCACGCCATCGAGGGTGACGGCCGGCTTTTCGCGCAGATCGCGGAGTTTATCCTGCAGCGTGACATGTTTTCGAACGAGCTGCCCATACTCGAACAAGGTTTGATCGGTGGGATTGATGATGAGCAGGCCGTTGTAGCCATCGAGCAAAGCGTAAGCGCCTGTTTCCAGATGCCGGCTGGCATCGTGCAAACCGACGATGGCGGGGATTTGCAACGAGCGCGCCATGATGGCCGTATGGGAAGTTTTGCTCCCGATGTCCGTGCCAAATCCAAGCACCTTGGTTTTATCGAGCATGGCCGTGGTGGACGGGCTCAAGTCGTAACTGATCACGACGCACGGTTCTTCGAGATCTTTAAGATCGGTTTCCTGGGGGCGATCGAGCAAATTATTCAGCACCCGCGCCGCCACATCGCGCATATCGGTCGCGCGCTCGCGTAAATATTCGTCATCGATAGCGCCTAGCGTGGCCGCGTATTTCTCGGCCACTTGATTGAAGGCCTGCTCGACGTTGATTCGATCGCGATGCATGAGGCGGGTGACCTCATCGATGAGCGTGCGATCTTCGAGCACGAGCAAGTGAGCGTCGAAAATTCCGGCGTCTTCCGCCCCCATGGCTTCGCGGACTTTGCGTTGCACTTCGAGGATTTGATGGCGCGTGCTGACGAGGGCTTTTTCCAGGCGCTCGATCTCGCTGGGAAGCTCTTCTTCGCCGACATGATAGGAGGGGATGGTGTGCTCAGCCTTGCCGATGACGAGAATTTTCCCCCGGCAAACACCGGAAGAAACGGGAATGCCCCGGAACACCCTTTCACCTGACCGCGAAGGCTCTGGCATGGGAGATTATTGCCCGGAATCCAGCGATTGAAAATGAAATTTTTGCCGCGGCGTGTCGGCGAATTTGCCCAAGCGAATCGCCATCTGAACCGGCCGTTTTCAGACAGGCTCTTAATGGGTTTTTTGTTTGTCCGGACGCGGGCACTTGAACAACGTCGGCCGCATGTCCTGGGGATATCGTGCGCGCGGCCGGCCATTATTATCCGTGACCAGCCAGAAGAAATTCTTCTCGACGGCCAATCCTTCCATGCTGCCGGTTGGATAAAGGCTGGAGTAAGCGACATCGCGTTGCCGCTCCATTTCGCCAAAATAAAATTCGGCTTGAACACGGCGGGTGCCGGGATCGACCTGCAAGACATATCGGCTCTCCCGCAGCAGCACAAACAGAGCGCCTTCAAACCAGCAGAGATCGGTGAAATGAACATCGCGCGCCTGACTGCTGGCCGGGCGCACGGAAAAATGATCGGTCACCTTCAGCGTGCCGAGGTCCACCACAATGATTTGTCCCGTTTGCCGCTCGTTCGCCACATAGAGCCGGTCGTCACCGATGGCGATGCCTTCGAACGAAGCATTGATATCGATTTCATGAAAAAACGATTTCACAGGCGACCAATCAATGGCCAGGCGTTCGACCTGGCGCGTTTTCGGATCACATCGAAAGATCCAGCGATGGCCCTCTTCACAAAGGTAAATGCGCCCTTGCGTGTCCATGGCTAAACCTTCGCAATCGAATCGCCCGCCGGATTCCTGTCCGAACGGCTTCATCCGGTCCGGAGAAAAAAGCTCAGTCACAGGAAGCAGAGCGGCGGCATTCGTTCCCTGAAGGAAGTCGATGCGATACACGACAAAGCTCCGGTCATTCAATGTGAGCAGATGACCATTGGACTGCAGGAGCAACGCCGAGGCATCGAATTGTTGCCGGTTGGGCAGGTTCAATTGCCAGGTTTGTTCGGCGCGCAGCCTGTACCGGGGCCATGGCGGCGGTGGTTTGGATTGGGATTTGGACTTGGAATTGGCATTGGCGGCCTGACGCGGAGATGGCGCTGCGCCGGGCTCTGCGGAAAATAGCGTCAGGGAAAGGCAGGTAAAAAACCCAAGAGCAAACCAAGCTGAAACCCTCATGGGCTCGGAGTTGTACCACAACCAAACCACTTGGCAAGCTCGTCCTCCCGCGGGCCCGCGGGAGGGCGGAGCTCCTGCGACGCCCACGAACGACGGTCGAGAGTCGAAAGCCGAGGGTCGAGAGCTGGGGGAGCGTGGGAGGGGCGAGCTCCTGCGAGCCCCACAAAAGGGCAGAGGACACAGAACACAGGACAAAGGTCAGAGGTCCGGGGAGCGCGCCCC
>JBFMDG010000933.1:0-2415 GCA_040754135.1 Verrucomicrobiota bacterium | reverse complement strand
ATCGCCGCATGTTTGGTGAGATTCGATCGGTGCATTTCGTCGGCATTTGCGGGACGGCCATGGCTTCAGCGGCCGCGGCCATGGAGGACAAAGGATTCCGCGTCACCGGTTCCGATCAAAATGTTTACCCGCCGATGTTCACTTTTCTCGCCGAGCGCAAGGCCGTGCGTGCCAAATCAGAGGAGGCCGCGTAAAATGAAGGCCAACGCATGAGAATTGACCGCCTCCACATCGAGAACTTCAAGAAGTTCAAGCGAACCGAGCCGGCCTTTGAGTTGCATAAGCAGTTTACGTTGCTTGTGGGCGACAACGGCTCGGGAAAGACGAGCGTGCTGGACGCGCTGGCTGTGGCGCTCGGGTTATGGCATAAGGCCGCGCCGCGGAGCGGTTGGCGCAACATTCTGCCAGAGGAAATCCGGCTCGTGCCCGTCCAGGCCGGCGACCGGATTCACTTTCAACCACAGTTGCCTGCACGCATTTCGGTGGAGGGTCAGATTGGCTTCCACGAGGGCTTGCGCTGGACGCGGATGATTCGGACTGGCGGCGTGCGCACAACCAACGCCGAAGCCCGTGAGGCAGAGAAGGCCATTACGGAACTGGTCCACGCCGCTCAGGCGCAACGTGCGCCCCTGCCGGTGCTGGCGTATTACGGGGCCGGCCGCGCCTGGCTACCTACTAACAAGCGCCCGGAAATTCGTCCTTCGTCCAGCCGTCCTCAGCAATTCGATGCGTATCGCAACTGTCTCGACACGCGCATCCATGACCGGGAGTTGAACGAATGGTTTTTGTTTGAGGCCGCGGCGGCAAACGGACATAACGAAGGCCGGCCAGGCTATCGCGCGGTTAAGGAGGCGGTGCTGGCCTGCATTCCGGAGGCGGACGGATTGCGTTATGACAGCGATTTGAAGGAGATTGTATTGTCCATACGCGGTTTCGAGCAGCCGTTTTATAACTTGAGCGCCGGACAGCGCATGATGCTGGCATTGGTGGCCGACATCGCCATCAAAGCGGTCACGTTGAACTCGTATCTGCTCGGGCCTGACCAGTCGGGAGCAAGTGATCCGATGCACGTGTTGAGGCAATCTCCGGGCGTGGTGTTGATTGATGAACTGGATGTTCATTTGCATCCCAAATGGCAGCGGCGCGTGGCCACTGACTTGAAGCAGATTTTTCGAAAAATCCAGTTCGTCTGCACTTCTCATTCGCCGCAGGTGATTGGAGAAATTCAACCGGAGGAAGTGCGCTTGCTGGAAGATGAAGGAGCGGTCAAGCCGCCGCGCTCCTTCGGAATCGATTCAAGCCGCGTACTTGAAGAGTTGATGGATGCGAAAGCACGGAGCGAATCCGTCGAGGCATTGCTAAAAAGTTTGTTTGAACTGATCGACCAGGAAGATTTCGAGGCTGCCCGAAATTTGGTCCCCGAAATTGAAGCGAGGCTTGGCCCGGACGACCCCGAAGTCACGCGCGCCAGGACGTTGATGACTTTTCTTGAGTCCAAGTCATGAGGACCATCATCAAGGGCCATGAACCCGCCAGCCTTACCCAACATCGCCTCAAGCCGCACGCGGATTACGATAATTACGCTGACAAAGATGGCTTGCGGCAGGCGCTGGCGGCCGAGCAGCGCGGCTTGTGCTGCTACTGCCTGTCGCGTGTTCGCCCGGTGCGCGACGCGATGAAGATCGAACACTGGCATAGCCAGAACAGCTACCCGAGCGAACAACTGGATTACGACAATCTGCTTGGAGCTTGTCTGGGCGGCGACGGGCAATCCCCCATCCGCCAGACCTGCGACACGCGAAAAGGAGATCGGGAACTGTCGCGGAATCCGGCGAACGGCGCACATCATGTGGAGGAACTCATCCGGTTTGAAGCGAGCGGACGGATTGTATCGGACGATCCGGTTTTTGATGCGGAGATGAACGAGGTGTTGAATCTGAACACACCATTCCTTCAGAACAATCGCAAGGCGACGCTCGACGCATTTACAAAGGTGCTCGTGAAGCGGAGCGAATTGTCACGGATAACTCTGGAGCGATGGCTGCGGGAGTGGAGCGGGGAAGCGCATACAGGCGAACTCGAACCCTTTTGCCAAGTGATCGTGTACTGGCTGCGCAAGCGATTGGCTCGCGCATGAAATTCTGAGTGTTTCAGGTCAGACGGGCCAATTGCGAAGGTTTAAGAGTGTCTGCCCAACGGCATGGTGGATTAAGGCGTTCGATTCACCGGGAACCGCATCCCGAAGCAAAAATGATTTCCTTCTTTTCAGCGCCCCTGAAATTGGGATCATCGCCGCATGTTTGGTGAGATTCGATCGGTGCATTTCGTCGGCATTTGCGGGACGGCCATGGCTTCAGCGGCCGCGGCCATGGAGGACAAAGGATTCCGCGTCACCGGTTCCGATCAAAATGTTTA
>JBFMDG010000932.1:0-2424 GCA_040754135.1 Verrucomicrobiota bacterium | reverse complement strand
GGCAATGTTTACTTCCTCTATTTTCAGGGCCAGTTCAAAGCCCGCCCGGTCGCGCCGGTCACCGTCACCGATTCCACCCTGCTCAATGCCGACAACACTCCCGGAAGTGTCACCGTGGCCACGCGCTTGCACGGAATCAATTATTACACGGTCGAGACCATGAACATCGACCTCGGCTCGGGCAACGATGTGTTCAATGTCCAGGGAACAACGGCCCGAACCAATTTGAGCCTGCATGATGGCGACGAGCGAATTTACGTTTCGTCCACTGCGGATTTCGATCAATCCAGCTCCACCGATTTCCTCACCGGCCACCTCCATCAAATCACCGGCATGCTGAACCTCAGCGCCGGCAGCGGACGCCACCTCCTCATGATCAGCGATGAGGCCTCGACCATCGGCGACAACACCCTGGTCATTTCCGATTCCAAGACCGGCCTCGATCCGAACCTGCCGGACAGCGACATTTACATCACCGGCTTCGCTCCGGCTGGCATCACTTTCAAGAGCGCCGCCAATGGACATTTCGCGGACGGCGTCACCTTCTGGACCAGCTCCGGGCACGACACCATTCGCGTCGATGGCACGCACGAACGCAACGGCGTCCGCACCATCACTACCTTGAACACCGGTGCCGGCGATGATTTCGTCACCGCCAATCTCACCGCCGCGCAGGACGGATTCTTCGTCCTCAACACTGAGGCAGATGAAGACGTGATCGACGCGTCGGCCTCCAGTTTGCCGCTCGTGCTGTTTGGTGGCGAAGGGATCTTGGATAAGATCACGGGCGGAACCGGCAACGACATCATCTTCGGCGACCTCGGCCGCGTTCTCTATTTCGAAGGCACTGTCAATACCACTGGCAAATCACTCGCCGAACTGGAAGCGCTCGCCGGCGCCGTCCTCGGCCACGGCGGTCCAGGCAATAAAACTGACGGCGTGACGCGTCCGCTCGGACTCGCTTTGCCCGTCGATCTCCACCTCGGCGGACGCGATACCATCATCGGCCGCAATGGCGATGACCTCGTCTTTGGCGGTCCGGCCGATGACTTGATCTTCGGCGATGATGCCACCGTGGATTACGACGCTTCCGGCTTTGTCCTCGACGCGGCTCAATCCACCAATCTCAGTATCGGAGGCAACGACACCATCGATTCCGGCGAAGGTGAAAACACCGTGGCCGGTGGATTTGGCCTCGATGCCATCACCACCGGTTCCGGACGCGATTGGATCATCGGCGACAACGGCGTCATCGATCAAAATGCGGCGGGTGTTCCCATCTGGTTGAGCACGCTCGACACGAATTCCAGCACAGGCGCGCGCGATGTGATCGCAGCCGGCGAAGGAACCAATTTCGTGCTCGGCGGCAACGCGAACGACGAAATCACCACCGGCAGTCAAAACGATGTCGTCCTCGGCGATAACGGCGAAATCTTCTTCAACAACGCCGGATCGATCGTGCTCCTGGCCAAATCTTCCGAACCGGCCATCGGCGGTGATGATACTATCAGCACCTTTGACGGTGATGACCTCGTCATCGGCGGTGTGGGCGCCGATGTGCTCTCGGTCGGCCAGGGCCACAATGTCGTCGTCGGCGATAACGGGTATGCGAATTACAACCTGGATTCGAACAGCGCGGATCTCGATGAAGTGTGCACCACCGATCCTTCGCACGGAGGGGCGGACACCATCAGCACCGGCGAGGGCGATGACCTCATTCTGGGCGGATCGGCAGCAGATATCCTCCACGCGGCAGGCGGCCAAAACATTGTCATCGGCGACAACGGTTGCATCATCGCCGCGGTCGCCGACACCCCGCGCTTCGGCAATGTTCCGATGACCATCGGTCGAGTCGAAAGCACCGCAACTTCCATCGGTGGCAATGACCAAATCACCTCGACCGACGGTCGCGATCTTGTCATCGGCGGAATGGGCAGCGACCTTTTCGATCTCGGGGATGGCCATAACGTGGCGGTTGGCGACAATGGATTAATCCTCTTCGACGGCGCGACGACGCTTTACGACGGCATTACCGCGACTTTGGACCTCGTGAAAACCACAGCGCCAGCCGACGGCGGCGGTGTGGATCAGATCACTACCGGCAGCGGCGATGACATTGTTTTGGGCGGCGATAACGCGGACACGATTGCGGCGGGCGAAAGCGCCAACGTGATTGTGAGTGACAATGGGCAGGTGATTTATTTCGGTGGCGAACTGGATTTGATCGAGAGCACAGAACCCGATCAAGGTGGGATCGACTCGATTACGAGCGGCTCAGGCAACAACACCATCGTTGCGGGCAATTACGGAGACACAATCACTGTCCTCGGCGGCAACAACCTTGTTTTAGGCGACAGCGGCAGGATCGATTACGAAACGAACACGGGAGTGTTGCTGACAATCGAGAGCACCGCACCAGCCTTG
>JBFMDG010000931.1:0-2427 GCA_040754135.1 Verrucomicrobiota bacterium | reverse complement strand
GGGAGTGTTTCCCCGATGGTATGCGCATCGTGGCGCTCCTACGGAGCTTGGCGGTATTTGGCGTCGTGGTTCTATAAACACGCCGCCCCTCCGGGGCTTTGCGGGCGCGGGGTTGTGGTCGGTGTCGCGTGGGGGGTGCAACACGGTCCTTCTTGCTCTCAGCCGTCGCGGCGCGGGAAGGAGATGCGCGGTTCGGTCACCCATTCGTCCCATTCGGAACCGTAGCCTTGGTAACGGATGAAATGGCGGTTGTTCTCGGTCTTGAGCACGTGGGCGGGCCACCAGCGTCCGCCCCATTCGACCAGCGCGGTGCTTTCGGGCTTGGTGGCGATCTGGCCGGTGATGGGGTCGATGGTGTTGGGTTGCGGGGACCATCCCCAGTCGGCTGTGCGTCCGTTGATGACTGCTTCCGCACCGGTCCAATGCACGTTGGTTGTGCTTTCGAGATTTAATAATTCGGTCGATAAAACGAACCGGCGGGAGCCGAGGAGGACATCGCCTGGGTTCCTCGGCGAGAGCCGGATGGGGGAAATCTCCATGGCCTGCACCAGAACGTTCGGATCAAAGCTGATGCGGTCCGGGCCCACCCATTCGTCCCAGTCGGCGCCGTAGCCGTTATAGCGGATCAAGTGGCGGTCGCCCGCCGTGCGCAGCACCTCGGCCGGCCACCAGCGGCTGCCCCAATGCACATAGGCCTGGCGCGGTGTTTCGACGCGCGGTTTTTTGGCCGGGTCGGGGTGGAAAGTCCGGTGACCGACTGCGCTGCTGGTGGAATGTCGTGCGGCAGCGCTGGAACTGGAAGCGGTCTGCCGAGTGGCGTTGACCGATTGCACGGGTTTGGCGGCGTGGAACGAAGTTGGCCGAGAGCGCGGGGGTTCGCGGTCCTTGGGCTTGGTCCACCACGCAAAGGCCAGCAGCAGAAGGGACAAGGTCAGCAGGATGGGAGCGGACCGCCCGCCTCGTTCTTCATTCTGCGGATGTTTGCTCATGGCACGTTCCATTTGACGGGACTGGAGGGAATTTACTCCCGGGGTGGCGGAAGACAATGAGACAATGAGAAGGGGAGACCGGCGGGGCCACCTGACGCACCGCACTACAGGCCGAAAAGGATCGCGAGGAAGCGTGACAGACAGCCGGCGGGTGCTATGCTGGGAGAAACCCAGCCAATTATGCTGCCGCAGGTAACAATCCCAAGCCCCCCTTGCCCTGGTGACGGTGGCGCGGAGCGGCGGTGATGCAAAATATGCCAATACCATTGACTGACCCAGCCCCGTCGCCCTTCCAGGGACTTTTTTCACGTCGACTTAATCATTCCAATTTAATGCCTCACGATCAAGTTCCCCCTTGTTGACGAGCGTAGTTCTGACCAGCAATGGTGAGACATCGAAAGATTTTGCAACATTTGAGATATCATCCTCGTCTGGTTGAGAAGGGAGTCGCTGCCGCAAAGCTTCGAAAGGACACAAAAACTCCTGGGCGAACGCGCGTTGAAATTGCTGACGGGCGGTTTTGGCGCGAGTAGTAGGAAGAAGCATTTCTTGGGATGCAAAAAACAGATGATCCCCAATCATCCGGCATATCGCAAATCGACGGCTAGTTTCATTTGGGCTGTCAAAAAACACATCAAACAGGCCGGTTGATCCCTTTCTGACACCAAAGGGAATTCGCGTTCCGGATGTCAAACTATTCGTGAACAGCGTTGACTTTGTATCGATGAGGTTGGCCAATTTGGCATTTTCCACAGGTTCGCCATCGAACCCCCATTGTTTCCGCGCAATTTTGGCAAGCTCAGAACCTTTTTGCCAAGGACGTTCAAGGCGCTCATCAAATCCGGGTGGGATATTCAAATCTGGTAGGGATACGCGGAATCCACCCCCTTTGGGTTTCCCTTTTGCTTTCAATAATTCCCGGATCAACTCCAAGACCTTCGGTGCCGAATCGCGCGCTTCCGCTGCAACTTCGACAACAGCATTTCTACCGAGTTGATCCACGTCGTTTAGGACTTGTTTCAACAACTCGTCGGGGGCCTCATCCGGGTCAAATCCCAGTATGGCTTCGAGTATCCGTCTTTCTGAAGCCTTGGGATTGTTCCGTTCTCCTAGCACTTCCGTCCAAAGAGCCGCCAAATTCTTGTCGTCCACATTGCGTGACTGGAGGCGTGATAAGATGCCTTCCATGAATGAGTCAACTTTGTGCTCAAACTCTGAAGCGCTGATTCGAGTCCGAACGCGATTTAAATACCTGATTGGCTCAAAGACTGCCGCTTTTGTTCGCGGCAATGATGCGATTGCCAATGAACTCCTGAGCTGTACCCCATTTTCAAACCACGGCGCGCAGAAAATAAGGTGTGATTCCTTGGGTCTGCTTTGCTCGTGTTTTGCGGTTGTCTGTTCTGCGCATAAACCATTTTTGGAAAAGAGAAGGCGA
>JBFMDG010000930.1:0-2444 GCA_040754135.1 Verrucomicrobiota bacterium | reverse complement strand
GCATGGCCGCAGCGAACAGCGACAAAAAGCAAAAGAACCGCGTAAAATTTTCGTCATGCGCCATGTAGCCGACGCTGTAGATGAAAATCAGCAGGCCAACAAAAGTGACCATGACCAGCATAATCGCGGAGAGCGGATCAAGGATGAATCCGAGTTTCAATGTCGCTTCACCCCATTGGATCCAGGCAAAATTCTGCGGCGCGAAACGTCCCTCGGGTGCGTGGCTGAGCACGGCCCCGAATGCCACCACTGAAAGGACAAAACTCAATCCCATCGAGCCGATGGCCAGCGTGGCGGCAAAACGCTTTTGCTCGCGGCTGGCCAGCGCGCTCAGCCCCGCCGCCACTAACGGCAGGAGCGGAATCAGCCAGAGAATGCTCGGAATCGATGTCATGCTCTTTCTTCGGCGATGTTTTGTTTGCGGTGAAAAGTTATGAACACAGTTAAATGGTTAAATGATTAAATGAGTTACATGGTTAACTGGGTTGCTTGGGGGGCGGGGTTAAAAAGGAATTTGGGGTCATGGTTGATTCATCCTTTCAACGCATTCATCTGATCGAGGTTGACGGTTTTCAGATGGCGATAAATGGCGATGATCAGCGCTAATCCCACTGCCGCTTCCGCCGCAGCCACGCCGATCGAAAACAGGACGAACAAAATTCCAGTGAGCTTTTCCGGGTTGGGACCGAAGCGCCAGAACGCAATGAAATTCAGGTTGGCAGCATTGAGCATCAGTTCGATCCCAATCAGGACAATGATGGCGTTGCGACGCGTCAGAGCCCCAGCCAGTCCGATGGTGAAAAGCAGGCTCGAAACGAAGAGGCAGGATTGGAGCGGGGACATGGTTAGTGGGTTGAAGAGTTGAATGGTTAAAAGAGTTACATGGTTAAATGGTTAAATGAGTTACATGGGTTACATCTTTGTATTGTGGATTGGGCGATCATTTTTGGGTGGGCGGGTTTTTGTCGCGCATGGCGATGATGACGGCGCCGATCATGGCGGCGGTCAGGAGCAGTGCGATGACTTCGAGGGCGACCACGTAATTTGTCATCAACTGCTGTCCGATGGCTTTGACGGGCGCGGCCGGCGCAGGCGTGGCCCCTGATTGAAATGCCTTGCTGTTGAACAGCGACAACGCAAGCGTGCCAAATACAAGAAAAGCGACCGCAACGCCGATGATCCAGGAGCTGGAAAACAACGGCTGCGCCGGTGGCGTGGATGGTTCACTGCCGCGCGTCAGCAGAATGGCGAACACGATCAGAATCGCAACCGCTCCTACGTAAACGAGCAGTTGCGCGAGTCCGATGAATTGCGCGCCCAGGAGAAGGAAGAGCGCCGCCAGACTCCCGAAAGCCACCGCCGCCGCCAATGCGCAATGGACCAGATTACGCAGCGTCATGGCCCCAATGGCGCCAGCCACGAGCACGATCGAGACAATGACAAACGCTTCGTTCATCGGTTTCGTTTCAGCTCAATTCCGCCATGCCAGCTTTCATGTTTTGGTCTTCATCTGCCTGTTGGGCAACGCGCATTACCAGTTCTCAATTCGCTCGGCCTAGTCTGCGTAGCGGTAAACCCGTCGAGCCAGCGATTGGCGCGACATGAGAGTTTGGCTAAGCAGAAAGTAGGGACCGAAAATGAGAGCAAAGCAAACGAACCACCGCGCCAGTCCACCGGCCATGATATGCCACAAACCGGCCGCGACGATGTTGATCAAGGTCATGGGGAGCATGAATTTCCAGGCGAAGTTCATGAGCTGATCCATGCGCAAACGAGGCAAAGTGCCGCGAATCCAGATGAAAAAGGCGATCAAGACAAAGAGCTTCGCGAAAAACCAAAACCAGGAAGGAACAAATTGCAGCACCGCGAGCGGCGCCTGCCAGCCGCCGAGGAAGAGAGTGATTCCAAGTCCGCTGGTGGCAAACATGCCGAGGTATTCGCCGAGAAAGAAGAGCGCGAACTTAAAGCCCGAGTATTCGATGTAATAGCCGGCAATGATTTCAGATTCGCCTTCCGGCAAATCAAACGGAGATCGGTTCGCTTCGGCGGTGGCCGCGATCATGAACAGAATAAATCCGGCCATTCCCCAAGGCGTAAATACGTGCCAGTTGGCCAGACCGAAAGTAAAACCCGCCTGCGCTTCCACAATCTTCACCGTGCTGAGCGAGCCGACGATCATTATGACGCTGATGGCCGAAAGAATCAGCGGCACTTCATAACTGATCATTTGCGCAATCGCCCGCATTGCTCCCAACAACGAGTATTTGTTCCGGCTCGACCAGCCAGCCATGAACACGGCCAGTTCGGTCGCGCCGCCAACGGCAAAGAAAAACAAAACGCCGGTGTCGAGATCGATTGGGATCATGTTCCGGCCATAAGGCAAAACCGAAAAGGCCAGCAGCACCGGAACCACCAGCACGATCGGCGCGAGGAAATGCACGATG
>JBFMDG010000929.1:0-2445 GCA_040754135.1 Verrucomicrobiota bacterium | reverse complement strand
AGCCTTTGATTTAAATTCGGCATTGCCCACGGCCTGGACCGCCAGCACCGGCACCGAAGTGCTCTCGTTGCATGTTGCAGGACAGAACGTGCTCATCGCGAGCCGGCGGGCGGAGCAATCGGTCACGGCCTGGAGCATGGCGGTGTTGGATCGGCGCACCGGAATTCCTGTGGGCGGCAACGTCAGACCCAACGGACCCATTTATGAAATTCTGCCGGTCGGGCAAGTCCTGTATGTGGCCGGGGAGTTCAACCGAATCGGACTCGAAACGCGTTTTGGGCTGGCGGCTTTCGATTTGTCCACCGGAGATTTGCTGCCCTTTAATCCGGGACCAAACAACGCCGTGTTCGACCTGGCCCATTCCGGGAACAAACTGTTTGTGGCCGGCGACTTCACCCGGATCAACGGCGTTGATCTCCGGTACCTGGCCGCAATCGATCTCCAAACGGGGCGGGTCATTCCCACCTGGAACCCCAGTCCAGGCCATGAAGTGCGAGCGATTTCCGCCCGCGGTGACACGCTCTACGTGGCCGGTCAATTCTATGATCAACTCATCGGTGGCGCGTCGCGGCGATTGTTCGCGGCACTCGATGCCAACACCGGCAAAGCCACTCCATGGAAACCCAACCCCACGGGTGGGTTTCGCAATGGCGATGGGATCCTGGCTGAGGGCGAGACTATTTATGTCGCGGGCTCATTCGATCGCATTAATGGGCAGCCACGAAAACACCTCGCCGCACTTCGGGCGGATACCGGCGAGCCGACAGATTGGAATCCGGAAGTTGGCGCGCAGTTTGGCGATGGGACCGTTTCCGTGCTGCATAAGTTCGGCGACGTAGTTTATGCGAGTGGTTTGTTCCTTTCGGAATCGCAGGTCTCGCGAAGTTTTCTGGCTGGAATCGACGCGCACACGGGCAGAACGCTGCCCTGGGATCCGAATCCGCGATCGGCCGATCTCCTCGGAGCGGTGCGTTGTCTGGCTTCAGCTGCCGACGGGATGTTGTTTGCAGGGGGAAACTTCACAACGATCGGTGGTGTATTTCAGCCCAATTTTGCGGCCTTTGCTCCGCAGGGATCGCCGCAGCTTTTAGGGCAACCAAATCACCAGACCGTTGCGCGCGGGAGGCGAATCGAAATTTCAGCCACTGCGACAGGAACGGCCCCACTCCGTTACCAATGGTTCTTCAACAATGCAGCAGTCCAGGGAGGCACAAATCCGACTTTGACCATTGGCCAAACCGAGGTGAGTCACTCCGGACGTTATCGCGTTGTGGTTACAAACGACTTGGGCCTCGTGGCCAGTCATGAAGCATTTCTGACCGTTCTCGATCCCGTGCAAATTGTGAGTTCGCCTCAAGGACAGATTGTGACGCCGGGTCAAGACGTGATCATGCGCGTCATTGCCGCGGGCAATCCGGCCCCGCATTATCAATGGCGGTTGAATGGCGTCTCCATTCCAGGAGCTGTTTTTGACACGCTCAACCTGACGAATGTGCAGCCGGCGCAAGCGGGCATTTACACCGTGCTTGCCGCGAATAAGTCGGGTGCCACGAACAGTGGGCCGGCAGAACTGATTGTGAACACGCCTTCCTTCGCGTTTTCCGACAGGTTTGCTGCGCGATCCGAACTTGCAGCCAGCGGAGTGGCGAGTGGACAGACCCTTGGCGCCACTCGGGAGCTGAATGAACCCAATCATGCCGGCAAAGGGGGTGGAGCGTCGGTGTGGTGTTCCTGGACAGCGCCGGCGGACGGCATTGTGGTGATTCACACGCGTGGCAGTGCGTTTGATACGCTGCTCGCGGTTTACGCTGGGGAGTCCATCGAGTTGTTGGAACCAATCGCCTCCGATGACGACAGTGGCGGGTTTCTCGCCAGTCTGGTCGCGTTCAATGCCAGCAAAGATGCGAAATATGCCATTGCCATCGATGGCTTTTTCGGTGCGGCAGGTAATCTCGTCTTGAACTGGTCCCAGGAGGCTACGATCGATTCCCTGCCTCGCATAACTCTCCACCCTCAAAGCCAAACCGTGGCCGCGGGCGAAAATGTGACATTCACGGCAGTCGCCACGCCGAGCACCGCCACTTATCAATGGCTGTTCAATTGCCACCCGCTCGAAGGGCAAACCAATGCCAGCTTAACTGTGCCCAATGTCGGGCCGGCTCAAGTCGGTCTCTATAGCGTGCTCGTTCGCTCCGGCACACGCGAAATCGAAAGCGATCGAGCCACGCTTCAGATCAATTCCACCGGCGGTCAGGTCGTCAAAACCTTCGCCCGCGATAAACTGGGTGATGTGCTGGTCGCCCCGCGCGCACTCCTTCAACAAGCCATCAGTAGCGACCGTCGCGCTGCTCGGCGGCATTTTGTTTCCATTCCTCAAGGCAGCACTGGGTTGCAAATCTTCAACACCTTCGGCGCCACTAAAGAGCCCGGTGAAACCAATCATTG
>JBFMDG010000928.1:0-2447 GCA_040754135.1 Verrucomicrobiota bacterium | reverse complement strand
GCACGCCGCGACTTCTCATTTGTCCAAGCGATTCGCGCGTTGCGGCGACGGATTTTGGGCGACTTGCCAATGGCAATGTGAGTTACTTCATCGGCTTGAATGCCCAGGAACAATTGCCGGAATCCTTTCTGACCGGAGATCGGAATCTGACCGTGAACGAAAAGGCAATTGCTGGAAAAACGATCGTGATCTCGACCAACGACACGCTCGGCTGGACCAGAGCAATGCATCAATTCAGGGGCAATATCGCGCTGAGCGATGGCAGCGTTCAGCAGTTTGACCGGAAGCGGCTGGGCGATTTTCGAGCACGCGCAAGCCAGGGTGAGCAGAAGCTCGCATTTCCATGATGAAACGGTGTGTGCCAACTCAAGTGTCGCGCGGGTTCACTCTGCTGGAACTGCTGCTCGTCATCGCCATCATTGCGATTTTGGCCTCGTTGCTTTTGCCGGTCTTGACGAAAGCCACCGCTCGCGCCAAACGCGCCGCGTGTGTGAATCATTTAAAGCAGATCGGTGCGGCGTTTCACATGTTTGCCCATGATCACAACAGTTTGTTTCCCATGCAGGTTTCGGTGGCGAACGGAGGTTCGCTCGAGTTTACCCGCGCGCCCGGGGTGGTTTCGAACGGATTGGCGCCCTCCACTTTTCGGCATTTCCAGTCCATTTCCAATGAATTGAGCACCCCAAAAATTCTTGTTTGTCCTTCGGAAAAGCGGGTTGCGGCGCCGCATTTTGCGCTGCTGCGCAATGAACAGATTAGTTATTTCGTGCGGCTGACAGCAGCTTATAACCGGCCCGAGTCCATTCTCGCTGGCGATCGAAACATTACCAACCGCTGGCGCCGCAGCCCGGCCAATGCAGGACCAGCGGCTCGCCAGATGGAAATCGAATGGACCACCGCCATGCATGATCGCAAGGGGAATCTCCTCTTTTCCGATGCGCACGTGGAAATGCTGAACAGCGCGGGCTTGAACGATCGCCTCGCGCGCGATCCTCGCGTCCCGGTGGTCGCGCGGGCTCCAACCGTTCCAACTCTGGAGAACTCAAAACGGCAGAAGATGAACGAAAGCCCTCGCGCGAAAGCTGGCGCGGGAAGTTCCAATACAGTTCAGGACTCGCTCACGTTGCAAACGTCGCCGCTTCGAGGAAACGCTCTGCCCAGCGACCGTCCGGCTCCGACAGATCAACCATCGGCTCCACTGAAAACGAATGACTCCGCGCCAATGGCTTCTGCCGAGGAGGAACCGGAGCCTCCGAGCCGTTTGGTGGCTCTGGCCGAAGCGGGCTATCTCCTCTCCCTTTTTTGGGCTTTGATCGCGCTTCTGATTCTTTATTTGCGAAGTCGCCGCCGTCATTCGCTACGTTCGAAACCCGGCGCATGAAGTTCTTTCGGACCGCCGCAAAGATGCACCCGCCTCAAGGCGTTTTCGGCACGGGCCATTGAAGCGCGCCGGGCGGAGAGAAATTTTTCGACGCCGCATCCAGCACCAGAATCCAATCGAGCATTTCACCTGGATCCGGAGGCATGAATTCGCGATGACCTTTGGCTTCGAATTCGCCGATGAAATTCACCTTTCCATTGCGCGGGTTGTACCACCAGGCTTTCACCCGTGCATCGCTCACTTTATCAAGCCGCACTTTGAAGGCGCGCCCCACCGGAGCATAGACCATGACGTAACTGCCATTCGAATCGCGGGTCCCGGCGAAGCGCCGAGTTCCGGCGCCCGGCACAGAGGTCGTGGTTTCTGTTGGCACGATGACGGAATCGTCGGGAATCCGTGTCAGGAACGGGCGCGATTCGATGAGCTGCCGCGCGAACTGCATCTGCACTGCGCCTGGTTGATGGATGGCTTCGGACCACGGCATGAGTGGGGCGTTGATCGGTTTGCGACCGGGAGCGTACATCTGCCAGACGGAGTGATGCCCATAAGTGTGACCGCAGGCACCTGAAAACAAATCCCAATAAATCGTGCGACGCACGTCGGCGGCCACGGAATGTCCGAGCTCCTTGGCTTTGAATGAAACCGGGTGATCCTCATAAATCGGTTCGCCATCGAGCACCGGCTTGATGGGCGTGCGATCGTAGTCCACGCGAGTTTGGCTGTAGCGCTCCGTGAATTCCGGCACGTGCCCGTTCTGTCGCATGTTGAAATCAAGCCAGGCGGACTCGTGAAACCAGGTGGCGGAACCTTGCCCGCCGGGCGGATGAAACGTGTGCAAATGAATGCCGCCATCTCCTTTGTGCAGGCCCAAGGCCATGCGACGAATGATCTCTCGATGCTGATCATTTTCAATCGGCCGATCGCCGCCTAAAATCCAAATGATCGCCTTGTCTTTGTAACGTTGCCCGAGCCAGCGGCCATAAGCCTCGGCATTGTCCGGTGTAAAAATCTCCGGGCCGACACCCCATTTCTTGTTCCATTTGTCGCCCCATGTCGGAAGCATGCC
>JBFMDG010000927.1:0-2458 GCA_040754135.1 Verrucomicrobiota bacterium | reverse complement strand
GCAGGTGCTGGACCTGAAACAGTGACGAAATTCTGGCCGGAACTTTGCACAGCGTAATCGTCAAGGACTGCGTTGCGCGAATCGTAGCAGAAACGAGGAACGCTCGTCTATCCCGCTCGAAGCGGCTGAGGCCGCTGAAGCCGCCGGGCTGCAATGAATCCAACCAGGCACGCCAGAGCGGTCAACGTCACAAGAACCCAGGCAAACAGATCACCAATCCGGCTGTAGGGCGTGATGCGTGAATCCGTATAGACCATCTTTGTCGAGAAGCCGCTGACGCCCGCCTTCTGGCGAAGCGATTGCACCTCGGCAATGCGGGCTTCGACCTCGGCGCGCAAAAGAGAATTGGTTTCCAGCTCTGCTTCCCGGGCGCCGCGTAGTGCGACCACTTCAGTCATGGCGGCGAATTCCGGCGTGCCCAGGCCGGTCCAGGCCACATTCTGATCGTTGACAACCTGGCCGTAAAGTTCCCCCGTTGGTTTGGCGAAACCCGAGATGCCGGTGTTGGAACTGCGCGCAATGCCGATGCGCGCTTCGACCGCGCGAAAGGGCAAAGCGGCCAGATGAAATTTCAAAACGCGGTTGCGCTGAGCCATGCCGTCGTTGGACATCTCGATCAGAAAATCAATTGGCTTCGAGCGCTTATTGTCGCGGAGAAAAATGCCCGAGCTTTGCGGGAAAAGAATTTCGCTGCAGAGCGCAATGGCATAACGCCGCTCGCCAGGATCAAGTCGCGATTTGGAGATGGCGCCGCGCTGGGGCAGCGAAAAAATCTGGCGATCCTTTCCTGGAGAAATCCAAAGCCGCATGCCGCTTCGATTGTGAGGAATGATGGCGCGCTCGATCCAGTCGTGCAGGAAAGTTCCTGGAGCCGGAATGTATTCGCCCACGGGAAACAGCCGCACTTTGAGCTGTTTTTCGTCGAGCTGTCCCAGTTGCGGATCGAAATGGAGTGCGGCGTTGCAGCGTTTCCATTCCTGTTGCGTGCCGTGGAGTTCAGGCAACCAGGCCACACTGCCAACCCACACGGGAATGCCGAGCTGTCGCACCCATTGCGCGAGATCGCGTTCCTGCGCTCGACAGAATTCGAGATGAACCAGCGCGTTTGAATCACTCCCCTCCGTGTGGTCTGTCACCCAGCCTTCGAGATCGATGCCCGGCGGGAAATGGTTTTGTCCTTTGGCTTCCGGCGTCGTCCGCACCCATTCGGAATTCAGGGCGGGCAATCCCGGGAGCGCTTCAGGCCACACGATGAGTTGCGGTCGAGCCGAAGCAGTGGCGGCACGCTCGCTCAACTCGCGCATTTCCTGAAGCAAAGTGGCCGGATCATAGCCTAGCCCGATTCCCGCGCCGCTGGGCACGTCGGGCTGAATGACTGAGATCACCGGGCCTTCCCGCATCGTGGCTTCAGTCTGATGCAGGCGGAAAAATCCATAACCAGCCGTCGCCAGCCACACCATCGCGGTGAGCGCGAATGATCTTTCATGGCGTCGCCAAAGACCTCTGAATTCACCGCCACGCATGAGATCCAAAACCATTCCGGCGGCGAGCGCATTTCCCATGGCCACGACAAAACTGACTCCGTAAATACCGAACAAGTCACAAATCTGAATCAGCCAAACTGTTTCGTGGCATGGCCAGGCCAGTGTGACAAATGGAAATCCCGCCGGACCGAGCATTCGCAGAAATTCGCCCGCAACCCAGGTCGTCGGCATCGCAATGACCAGCGGGATTTTGAGTAAGCCCACGCTCCAACGCAGCGCAAGAGCGACCGGAATTAACGTGAGGCTTTGCACAAGGGCCAGAGCGAAGACGCCCGCTTTGTTGAACACACTCAGCGGCTGCTGCCCGATGACGAAAAAGAGGAAGCCGGCGATCGTCGCGTACAAGATTCCCAGGCCGGTGGTTTTGCTGTTACAAACGAGCAGCGCGAATGGCACCAGAGCGATCAGCAGGATCGGCCACCAAAAATAATGTCCAATCCAATGAAGCGCCACGTGACACGCGATCAGCGCAAGCCCAATGACAATGTGTTTCCAAAGGCCCGATCGCGCGGACGTGACAAAAGCCGGCGGCGAGTTGCGAGCAGGCTGTACGATTGCCGAGAACGCCGTGGCGCGCATGCAGACAGGCTATTTCGCTGCACCCGGCGGCGACAATGCAAATAGCCCCACCAAAAATGGGGGGTGTGTTTACGAGCACTGACTTTCCTAGTTTTGGGTAACCGCTCAGTTCACTAACAGTTCCAAGCAATTGCCCTTTCCTTTGTCGTTCTCGATCGAAAATCTTTCGACAAAGGATCACGACCAGGTTTTCGACAAAGGCAAGGCAAACGCATTGGCAAATGGTTCAAACTCCAGAGCGGAAAGAGTTCGGCTTCCTTTTTTTCTGCCGCTCTGTCCTGTGCGTATTCATCGAGAGGCAACCTGAATGGTTGTCAGAAAGTAGCCGGAGGTCG
>JBFMDG010000926.1:0-2460 GCA_040754135.1 Verrucomicrobiota bacterium | reverse complement strand
GCGTGCCGACCGGTGTGGTGTTGGTGCACAACCGGCCCAACGGATCGTAAATGTAACGGTGCACTCCAGCCGTGTTGGTCATGGCCAGGCGCCGGCCGGCTGTGGAATAACCGTAACTGACCAGCGAAACCCCGGCATTCCAACGGGCCAACAGGCAAACCAGATCGTAGAAGTTGGTGATCACTATTCCAAGGAAATTGGTGTGCGAGAGGAGATTCCCCGTGGCGTCATAACCGAAAGTTTCCTTTTGCCCGCCGGGCACATCGCGCCGGATGCGCCGGCCAAACCCGTCATATTCGAATTTGGTCCCGCGATTGAGGGCATCCACCTGGTTGGTCAGGCGGCAGTTACACAAAACTGGGTTTAAGGATTAGAGCCAAAAAACAGGGGTGAAAATCGGCTGTAACGCCCAAAAACCGGGCCGAAAACTGATCGACGTGTTTGCAATTCAGCCACTTGCTTTGGCGACACAGGACCTGAAAGAAGGACTGGACCCAACGCCAAACCACCATTGAACCGCCTCGGCCACAAGTCCGGCAACGTCGAGGCATTTCCATCTGATTCGTATGCTCACACGACAAGGCAAACCTGTTCACGGCTCCAGCCCACTGGCTGAACAACTGGCCCGCAAACGCGAAGATCGCCGCGACGATGAAGGCCGCTGCATCGAGGAAAGTTCCGGCTCCAGCTTTATTGAGTTCGTCACTGCCGATGACCGCGTGCATGGCTTCGCTTACTCGCAACTGATGAACTACACGTTGGAAAAGGTTGCGGAGTCAGAACACCAGACCGATGCGCCCCAGGATCGCCTCCAGTTGTTCTTCTCCACCCATGACGTGACCCTCACCGGCTGGCGGCTGCGCGATTTCCTCCGCCTCCTCCGCGACGGCAAAGTCGCCGCTGTCAAAACGGGCAATGCCCGTTACGCCGATCTGCGCCGCGATGCTCCGTACGTCACAGAGATAAAAATTGTCCAGGTGAAGGGAGACGGCTGAGTTAAACGATTCCTCGCTCTTGTCGGTATTGATCCAGAAGCTCGAAAAACCGGTCAAACGCTTCCTGCTCATCAGCCGTTTTGGACAAGATCATTTTGCACCATCCGCTGGTCGAGCTGCTAAAATCCAACTTCGTCGCCACCCAATCATGAAAGCCATGAAATTGATCTTCCTGCTTGAGTGCTTTTCCCACTCTTCCCAAACCATGCTGGTACCCGGCTAGGTAAACGTTAAGCCGCGTGAGAGATTTCTCGCCAAAGTACAAAGCTGGCTTTTTCCTCAAGCTCAAGAGGAAATCAAAGACGCTTTCGTCGAGAGAATCCAAATGTGATTCAGCCATACTTACTCAACTTTGATTACTCCAAATCCTTTGCGAGCCGATTCTCCAATGCTCATTTCTCCATGCCCACGAATGAATAACTCGTAACCCTCCTCCCAGTTTGTCCGCGAAACCCCAAACGGCACGTTGTTATCGTAAACTCGTCTATCGTGGAGGACACCTTCATGATGACCGTTAAGGGAAATCGTTTGCCCTCCGAAAAACCCGAAATTCTCCTTCGCCATAATAAAGCCCGGTCCCATTCCCGGGTTCATATCATACGTGATTCGCTGCGGCTGGCCCCTTCTGCGAGTATTTGTTTGGAAATACGCCATCGCATCCGTAGCAAACTCAACGCATTTAAGATTCTCGTAGGCCCATTTTGACCCGGTCGGATTGGATTGCATCATCAGTTGCATATCCATCGCGAACTGCGTGTCCTGCATCAACGTCTGCACTCCGGCGCCAATTCCACCTGCTAGCCACGCCCATTTCATGAAACCACGAGCGGCGATGTGCCCAGGAACTGTCATCGAAGTTGCTTGCAGACCCCTCAAGCCTTTTTGGAGAGCCGTGGTGAGCAGCAATCCTCCGGTGCCTTCCATGAAGTGTCCCGAAGGGTCAACGTTGTTGACGGGATCAGCGGCGCAGTAGACGTATTTGTGCAAGCTCACCGGATCGCCTTGCGCGCCCTCATACGAATCCATCGTCCAAAACCGTCCCAGGCCCGGGTTCATGTACCGCGCACGCAGGAAGTACATCCCAAGATTCGCGTCCCATTGTTCCCCGGTGTAACGATAATCGTTCGGCGTGGTTTCGGTGCTGGCGATCAGCGTGCCGTAGGCGTCGTAGGTGTAGGTGTCCGTGATCGTTCCGCTGCTGTTCAACAGGAACCGCACGCTCCCCAAACCGTCGTAACCGTAGTAATTCACCGTTCCGTTGCTTTGCCTCTGGCTGATCAGGTCCAACCCCACCACAAACGCTTTGCTCAGGTTGGTCACGCTGCCGCTCACCGTCAACTCTTCCACCACCTGCGCGTAACCGGTCGGGTTGACCGTGGCCACCAGATACAACGTCGTTGTGCTCCCGGCCACTTTCTTGACCCGATGCCCATCGCCGTCATACGTCAGGAGCACCGCGCCGTTG
>JBFMDG010000925.1:0-2471 GCA_040754135.1 Verrucomicrobiota bacterium | reverse complement strand
TGACGATCACCACCTCTTTGCCGGCCTGGCGCAAGGCGGCAATTTGCCCGACCAATGGCTTCATCTGAGTTGGGTCGAGCTGCTTCTGGCTGTTGGTCAGCACGCCGGTGCCCAGTTTCACGACCAGGCGGACGACATTTTTCAAAAGCTCAACGCGCATGCGGCAAAGGAAAGATGAAAAGTGCAAAAGGCAAAAGCAAAAACCACTTCACGCCGCGAAACAGGCGCGAGGTGATGGCCAGAAACTCCTGTTTTGATTTGGCATTTGGCTCGTTGTTCGTATAGTCCGCCCCCATGCGTGACGCATCGCTTGCTTTTTTGAAATCGCTCCTGAGCACACCCAGCCCGCCGGGCCACGAAGCCCGCGCTCAGCGAGTTTGGCTCGAATACGCCAGACAATTTGCGGATGACTCTTACACCGATGCCTATGGCAATGCGGTGGCCGTGCTCAACAAAGGCGGATCGCCGCGCGTGATGCTTTCCGGCCACGCCGATGAAATTGCCATGGTCGTCAATTTCATCGATGAGCAGGGGTTCATCTACGTGCGCAAGCTGGGAGGAGTGGATCCCGCCATCACCAAAGCCCAGCGCGTCACGATCCACGCCAAAAAAGGTCCGGTGCTCGGGGTCGTCGGCAACGTGGCGCCGCATTTGATGAAAGAAGAGCCGGACAAGAAGCCGCCCAAAATGCACGACCTCTTCATCGACATCGGAGTGAGCAACGCGCGCGAAGCGCAACAATTGGTGCAGGTGGGCGATCCGGTAACGTTGAATGATCAATTTGAAATGCTGCGGAACGATCTGGCGGTGGCGCGTGCGTTTGACAATCGGATTGGCACCTTTTCGGTCGCGGAAACGTTGCGTCTTTTGCGCGAGAGCAAAAAGAAAGTTCAGGCGGAAGTGCTCGCCGTCTCGAATATCATGGAGGAGATCGGACTTCTGGGCGCGCGTCAAATCGCTTATTCCATCAAACCGGATGTGGCCTTGGTGGTCGATGTCACCCATGCCACCGATTATCCGACGGTCAACAAAGCGCAACATGGCGACGTCCGCATTGGCCGGGGACCCACCCTCACGATTGGGGGATGCAATCATCCCGAGGTCGTGGGACGATTGGAACAAGTCGCAAAGGAGAACAAAATCCCGCTGCAACGCGAGACAATGTCGGCCACTTCGGGAACGGACACGGATGTCATTTTCTGGACGCGCGGGGGGATTCCGAGCGCTTTGATCAGCTTGCCCAATCGTTACATGCATTCGCCAGTCGAGGTGGTGAGCCTGAAAGATTTGGAAAACATTCCACATTTGCTGGCGGCGTTTGCCCTCTCGCTCAAACCGGGCGAGCCGTTCAGAGTCCGGATTTGATCGAAGCGGCATTGCGCCAAATGACGGATCGGATCCGACCGCGGGTTGACTGTGACTAATCCAGCGTCGGAATTAAGCCGCCCTTTGCGTGGCGTCGCTGCCGGAAAAATCGGCGGCATCTGTGACTTTCGGTTCGAGGGCCAGCCAAATTCTGTCTTCGCGAATTTCCACGCGAAAGACTTTCAAGCGCTCTTTCGCTGGGCCGTGCACCACCTGACCTGTCCGCACATCAAATCGCGATCGATGCCATGGGCATTCGATCTGCCCGTCACGCACGCAACCTTCCGATAGTGGACCGAATCGATGCGTGCAAAACTCCTGAATGCCGTAAAGCGCGCCCTCGAGCTTGAGAATGCAAATCAGTTGGCCATCGACATCCACGCGCAAGGTCGCTTTTTCATCCAGCGCGCTGGCGGGGGCCACTGGAACGAAAATGATTTTTCCGTCGCTACTCGGTTGGCCATCGGTGGCAGTGATTTGCAGTGTTTTATCTGGAGTGGCGGTTCGCCTGCGATGCCGGCCAACGCCGATGCCATGATCGTAAACGAGCTGGCCGCCCAGATAGCCGGATATCGAAAGCAAAACGAGGCTTAATGCGGATAAAATCCAGCCGAGCGCGGGAATTTCATTTTCAGCCAGTCCGGTCGAGCGCAATCCGAAGTTGATCCCATAAAACCCAACGGCGGCAAGGTTCAAAAACATGTGCATGGCGGCAATGCGGCGGGCAGGGTGATCCGACCGGATATCGAGGTAATCCGTAAATCCCGCGACTGCGGCCACCATGGCGAAAACAATTCCACCGCCAATCAGGTAATAAGAACCGCGAACCAGGGCCGGTTCATTCGCAAACGCCAGGCTGGCCAGATCGAGCACGAAGCTGAAAACAAAAAGCGCCAATGGAAAATGCACCAGCAACGGATGCAACGGGTGACGCAACGGTTTGCCCTGAATGAAATCTTTTAGCATGACAGTTATTTTGCTTTTTCAGGAGGGACATTGGCCTGCCCGGCTTCGGCCTGCTTGCGCCAGTAATGTTTTGAATGGCGCGCCACGCTGATCCCATGATCAAATACCATCAGCCCACCGAGATAGGTCGAGATCATAAG
>JBFMDG010000924.1:0-2486 GCA_040754135.1 Verrucomicrobiota bacterium | reverse complement strand
GGTGCGAGCGCAGACTTGATGAAACAGACGGACAGAACATTCGGTGGTTTGGCCAGGTCGATCGTTGGCGCCCGCGTCATTTTGTTGTTGATTGCGAGTACGATGCTGGCTGGCGCGCCCCCTCCGCCGAACGCCGAGGCGAGAGAGGTCGATGTAGAATTTTTCGAGAAGCGCGTGCGGCCCATTCTGATCGAGCGCTGCTACGAGTGCCATGGCGAGAAGAAGCAAAAAGGAGGATTGCGTTTGGATTCCGCTGAAGCCGTGCGCAAAGGCGGCGACACGGGGCCGGCGCTGGTTCCGGGCAAGCCGGATGAATCGCTCCTGATCAAAGCGATTTCCTGGAACGACCCGGAATTTCAGATGCCGCCCAAAAACAAATTGGGCGCCGCCGAAATTCTCACGCTCACCGAATGGGTGAAGCGAGGCGCACCCGACCCACGCACCACAACCCATTCTCCCCTGGCCTCGCGCAAAGTGACATCGCAAGGCACGCAGCATTGGGCCTATCTGCCGATCAAAAAACCTCAACCACCAAAACCGAAGAATTCAAAATGGCCGCGCAACGACATCGATCGATTTGTTCTGGCAAAGCTCGAATCAAAAAAACTCGAGCCAAACCCAGATGCCGATCGGGCCTCGCTATTGCGCCGCGTCTTCTTCGATCTCGTGGGCCTGCCGCCATCTCCCGAACAAATCGACGCCTTCGAGCGCGATCCTTCCGCGGACGCATTGGCGCGCGTGGTGGATGTTTTGCTGGGCCGGCCCGAGTTCGGCGAGCGCTGGGGCCGGCATTGGCTGGATGTGGCCCGTTTCGCCGAATCCGTCACCTTGCGCGGACTCGTGTTTCGCGAAGCCTGGCGTTATCGCGATTATGTCATCGAAGCTTTCAATGCGGACCGGCCTTTCGACGAATTCATTCGCGAGCAGATTGCGGGTGATCTTTTGCCCGCCACCAGTTTGGCTGAAAAGCAGAGACGGTTGATAGCCACGACCTTTCTTACGCTCGGCAACACGAACCTCGAAGAACAGGACAAAGCGCAACTGCGCATGGATATCGTGGACGAACAACTCGACACCATGGGGAAAGCGTTTCTCGCCCAGACGATCGGTTGCGCGCGGTGTCACGATCACAAGTTCGATCCCATTCCAACGCGCGATTATTATGCTTTGGCCGGCATTTTGCGAAACACCGTTACGGTGACGAACGCCAATGTTTCTGGCTGGATCGAGTTGCCATTGCCGGTCGAGCCGGAAGAGGAAGCGGTTTATCGAAAGCACGAAGCGGAGATCGCGATGTTGCAAGCCGAGATCAAGTCGCTCAAAGAAACCATGAAAGCGCTGGCTGGCAAATCGGCCGAAACAAGAGCGGGGCGCGGCTCGCTCACAGCGACGGTGATTTCCCCGGACGACCTGCCTGGAATCGTCGTCGATAGCGCTCAGGCCAAAAGGGTCGGCGACTGGAAACATTCGCAATTCTCGAAGCATTACATTGGCGATGGCTACCTGCATGATGACGCGAAGGGCAAGGGCGCAAAGACCCTCACATTCATTCCCGAATTGAAGAAGGCCGGCCGGTACGAAGTCCGCCTGGCTTATTTGCATTCGCCGAGCCGCGCGACCAACGTTCCGGTGACGATCTTTCATGCGGCTGGGGAAACGACCGTGCAAGTGAACCAACAAGAGGCGCCGTTGCTCGAGCATCGTTTCGTGTCGCTCGGCCAGTTTCGATTCGAGGCGAACGGTTTTGCTTACGTGCTCGTTTCCAACGAAAATACCGCCGGGCATGTGACGGCTGATGCCGTCCAGTTTCTGCCGGTGGAAATGATCGAGCTGGCCGCGATTGCTTCCAATCCAGAGACGCCAAGCACAGACTCGGACAACGCCAGCCTGGCCACGCGGTTGAAGCAATGGGAGGAACAAGTCAAAAAACTCAATGCAACCGGCCCGAAACGCCCCATGTTCATGGGCGTGCGCGAAGAGGAAGAGATCGGCGACACCTACATCCACGTGCGCGGCAGTGTGCATCAGCGTGGAGCAACGGTGCCGCGCGGTTTTCTGCAAGTCGTGACGCGCGGTCCGGCGCCGGTGATGCCGGAGGCCGAAAGCGGACGGCGCGAATTGGCGGAATGGATTGCGAGTTCATCCAATCCGCTCACGGCGCGAGTGTTCGTGAATCGCGTCTGGCATTGGTTGTTCGGCGCGGGATTGGTCCGCACCCCGGACAATTTTGGAACCACAGGCGAAACGCCGTCGCATCCAGAATTGCTGGATTATCTGGCGGCGCGTTTTATGGAACAAGGCTGGTCGGTGAAGCAGCTCGTTCGGGAGATTGTCTTGTCGCGAACGTATCAACTCCGTTCCGAAACTGGCGTGCCCGCGCCCTCAGATCGTTTCGGAAAACGCGCCGCTCGTTTGGCACATCTTGATCCCGAAAACCGCTGGCTGGGCCGCGCGAATCGCCGTCGCCTGGATGCCGAATGCCTTCG
>JBFMDG010000923.1:0-2496 GCA_040754135.1 Verrucomicrobiota bacterium | reverse complement strand
ATAATCGGCGGCCCGCTCGCTTTCTTTCATTCCGTTCGCATTATTCTCACCCATCCCATTTTGCGCTCCGCTCGATAAAAGAATGTCTCGTTGACCAGGTGAAAGATCCCATGATTTGGAATATTAGCGTCATTCCACCCCGGTTTTGAACTCCACCGGAACGGGGCGAATTCATTTCATAGCGCGGGCGATCGAGTTCCACCAGAGGTCGTGCAGCTCGACCAGATCCCATTGCCATAGGCCTGCGGATGTTTTGAGGGTGAGCGAGTTCCCACCCTTGACGGCGCCAATACGCGTGGCGGCAACGCCCATGATTTTTGCGCGCTCGATCACCTTCACTGCGTCGAGCGGATTGCAGGAAATAATCACGCGGCTCTGCGCCTCGCCAAACAGCAAAGCGTCGATGCGCGGAGTCGCGGGCTTGGCAGCGGCTTCCTGAGCCGTTGAATCAGCGGAGTTCGTTAGAGATGGCACCTGGAAGGAAAGATCAATCTCGGCGCCCATCAATTGCGGTGTTTCGCGTGCCACATGACGTGAGATGCAGCTCTCCGCCAAAGCCACAGCCAATCCCCCTTCGCTGCAATCATGGGCGCTCTTCACTAGACCGGACTGGATCAACCCGAGCAAGGTGCTGTGCAATGTTTTTGCTTTCTCGAGATCGCATGGCGGCGGCGTTCCTGTTTTCTTTCCATGAACTGCTTTGAGGTATGCCGAGCCGCCGAGCCCTTGCAGCCGATCGGTTGCATCCAAAACCTCCCCCAACAAAAGGATCGCGTCCCCTTCGTCTTTGAACCATTGCGTGGTGATGTGCTCGGGTTTGGCGATCAGCCCAACCATCGCTACGGTCGGCGTCGGATCAATCGGACCGGCCGGACTTTGGTTGTACAAACTGCAATTGCCACCGGTGACCGGCGCGTTGAAAGCGCGGCATGCTTCGGCAAGTCCGCGAACCGATTCCTTCAGTTGAAAGAAAATCTCCGGATTGTGCGGGTTGCCAAAATTCAAATTGTCGGTCGTCCCCAGCGGCACTGCTCCCGTGCAGGCCAGATTGCGCGCCGCTTCGGTGACGGCGGCTTTCCCGCCTTCATACGGATCGAGGTAGACATAGGTCGCGTTGCAATCCACGGTCAGCGCGATGAATTTTTCCGGCACGGATTTGCCGCTGGTGTTTGGCGAACTTGAAAGAACCCCATTCGATTCCGCGGCTGGAGGAAGCGAATCCTCCTTGAGGCGCAAAACGGCGGCGTCAGATCCCGGCGCAACCACGGTGCTGGCGCGCACGGAATGATCATACTGGCGGAAGACCCAATTCTTCGAAGCAATCGTCGGCCACGCGAGCAATGCCTTCAGCGCGGCGCCTGGATCAATCTCGGGCAATGCATCGATCGAGAACGTGCGCAGTGATGCCAGGTAACTCGGTTCTTTACCTTCGCGAAAATAGATCGGCGCTTCGTCCGCGAGCTTTTTCGCCGGAATATCGGCCACCACAATGCCATGATGCTTCACGATCATGCGCCCCGTTTCGGTCACGAATCCGATTTCCGCCCAAGGCAAATCCCATTTGTCAAAGATGCGTTTGACTTCCTCCTCGCGTCCGCGCTTGACGATGATGAGCATCCGTTCCTGCGACTCGCTGAGCATGATTTCGTAGGGCGTCATGTTAGGAGCGCGTTGCGGCACTTTGCTGAGTTCGATTTCGATGCCGGTGCCGGCCCGTGCTGCTGTCTCGCAAGTCGAACAGGTCAATCCGGCCGCGCCCATATCCTGAATGCCAGCAACCGCTCCAGTGGCGAGCAATTCGAGACACGCTTCGCACACCAATTTTTCCATAAACGGATCGCCAACCTGCACCGCCCCGCGTTGCTGCTCGGCCGATTCGTCGGTCAGATCCTGCGATGCAAACGCCGCCCCAGCCAGTCCATCGCGACCCGTCGCCGGCCCGACGTAAAAGACCGGATTGCCAACACCCTGCGCTTTGCCGCGCGCGATTTGTTCGTGGCGCAGCACGCCGAGGCAAAAAGCATTCACCAACGGGTTGCCTTCATATGATTTGTCAAAGTAAACCTCGCCCGCAAGCGTCGGAATCCCGAAGCAATTACCGTAATGCGCAATTCCCGCCACCACCCCGGCGAACAGGCGGCGGTTGTTGGCCAGGGCAAAGGCTTCTTCCTCGGAAATCGGCAGCGCCTTCGAGCCGGCGGGTGCGTCGGGATTTTTGTCTGAACCTTGGCCCGCGGCCAGCGGGATTTCGCGAGTGATCGGCCCGAACCGCAGCGAATTCAAAGCGCAGACCGGCCTGGCGCCCATTGTGAAAATGTCGCGAATGATGCCACCGACGCCTGTGGCCGCGCCTTGAAACGGTTCGACTGCGCTCGGATGATTATGTGACTCGATTTTGAAGGCGATCGCCAGACCGTCTCCGACATCGATGATCCCCGCGTTTTCCTCGCCGGCGCCAACGAGAATTTTGGGCGATTTTGTCGGGAAAGTTTTCAG
>JBFMDG010000922.1:0-2499 GCA_040754135.1 Verrucomicrobiota bacterium | reverse complement strand
AAAGAGTGTTTGGTGAAGACCATCGCGAGATGATCTGGGAACTTGTGTCTCCGCACATCATCGCGCGAACGGCGGCGCGATTGGGGTTGGACACCGATCACAGGCAATTGTACAGCGATTATCTGTCCCGGGTGGACCTGCGGTTTGACACAGAAAACAACATCGAAGTCCACGTGTCGGCCTACCGCAGCGATTTGGTCCGGGTATGGCCGGAGGCGATGCTCGCGGAGTTTTTGCGCTATCGGGAGGAAAAAAGGGCCGAGATTCAAAAGGAGACAATCCGGATTTTTACGGACGAAATGGCCCAGGTGAGCAAGAAAATGGAGGAGGTGCTGAATCAGCAGTTCGAATTTCAGGCCACGAACGAGATGACGGAATTGCTAATCGAATTGGAGAAGCTCAGGAATGTGCCGCGGGATATCGCAATGGTTGTGCGTCGCTTGGACGCGATGGATCGAATCAGCCGCGCGCTCAAATTCGAATCGGGCCTTTCGGCGGCGGAAAAGCTGGCCATGTTGGCCTCGATAAAGCGGGATATGAGCCTCTCGGTTGGAGAAATGGTGCCGTCCACCGCCGCTCCACTGCAGCCCACTGTGCTGGGCGTTTCGCCGCAGCAATCGGTGGTCCCTCCCGCCACCGCGCCGCCGGCGCAGATCGTCGTCCTGCCGTCGATGGTGGCGGGGGTGCAAGGCGACTGGGAATCGCTTGAGAAGGAGAAGATCGAGGTGGAAAAGCAAATCCGCGAACTGAGCAAGGTATATTTGCCCGCGAATCCCAGAATGGCGCCGCATGTCAAGCGGCTTGACGAAATAAACAAAAAGCTGGAAGGGGAATTGGAATCGGCCGCCCGGGCATTTCAGGCCGAATACAACACCCTGTTGGAACGGAAGAAAGAACTCGAAGAAAAACGCCCATTTTATGACGACATCCTCAAAAAGTCGGCCAAGTTCAAGCAGGACTATTCGGTGGCGACGGCGGGACAGCTTGCTTGGAGCAAGATGTATGAGGAGATGGCCAGAGCCGTCAGTTCACTGAACTTTGGCGCGGAGAAGGAGCGTGTGCATCTCCGGTTTCTGGGGGTTGACGAGTTACGGGATGTGGTTCCGGTTTCGCCCAACCGCTTGAAGCTCGTTTTGTTATCGCTTGCTTTTGGCCTGGCGCTGGCCGTAGGCGTGCCGTTCTTGATCGAGTTTCTGGACCATACCGTCACGAATCTGGAGGATGTTGAGGACACCTTCGGCCTGCGCGGCCTGGGAGTTGTACCGAAGATCGGGCACGAGCATCTGACGGCAACGCCCATCATCGATCTGGAGAACAAGACAGACCGGTTCCTAGTGGAGAATTTTCGGGTCATCCGGGCCAACCTGCTTGCCGCAGCGTCGGCCAAGCCACCCCAGGTGATTATGATTGCCAGCGCCATGCCGCAGGAGGGAAAGACGGTGATCTCCACGAATCTGGCGGTGTCGTTTGCGCAAATGGGTGAAAAGACAATCCTGATTGACGCCGACCTTCGGCGAGGACGCTTGCACCGGTTGTTCGGGCTGCGGTCGAAACCCGGCTTGAGCAATGTGTTTTTGGAGAACATCAATCTCGAAGAGGCCTGCCGCCCCAGCGGCAAGCCGAATCTGTGGATTTTATCCTGCGGCAATCATCTGGACGGGGCCACGGAATTCTTTGGCGCGCCAACGTTCCACTCGTTGATGCAGTCGTTGCGGCAGCGTTACGACCGGATCATCATCGACACGCCTCCGGTGCTGGGGCTTTCGGAGACGGCGATGATGCAGAATTGCGTGGACGGCGTCGTGTTTGTGATCTGGAGCGGGCGGACGCCCTCGCGCAATGTCAAGACCGCGATTGACACGTTGCGCGCCAACCACGCCAATCTCTACGGGTTCGTGCTGAATCGGCTGGATTTGAGTTCGACCACGAACTACTACTATTACTACTACTATTCCAACAACTACTACTACAGCTACCAGGCGGTTCCGGAAAAGTCGTAGTCTTCCATTGGCAGCATGTCTTCTCGTGAGGCGATAGTCGCAATCCCGCCCGAAGCGGGCGCAGTGCGCCGTCCCGAGGGTGTGTCGGTGGTGATTCCAGCCTATAACTACGCACATTTCATTTCCCGCGCCATCGAATCGGCGTTGAGCCAGGATTATCCCCTCAAAGAGGTGATTGTCGTTGACGATGGTTCCACGGATAACACTCGAGAGGTGGTCGGGCGCTTCGGTGAAAGGGTAAGGTACGTTTACCAGCAGAACAGCGGTCTTCCCGCCGCGCGCAATACCGGCATCCGCGAGGCTCGCTACGCATTCGTGGGATTGCTGGATGCGGATGATGTTTGGCTGCCGGGAATGCTCTCACGCGCGATGGCGGCCTTTGAGCGGCTGCCGCCCGATTTCGCCGTGGTCGCCTGTCAGGCGGTTTTGGTCGATCCCGCGGGAAATCCCATCGAGGCGCGTCAAACGAGGCCCGACATAGCGGGCGAAATTACGGTGC